>NZ_JBHVPD010000043.1:0-37897 GCF_042887525.1 Kitasatospora sp. NPDC057936 | reverse complement strand
GGTCCCAACCATCCCCCCGGCCCCGCGAGCCCAACCCGTCTCGCGGGCCCCGCCACCCGTAGCGGCCCGGGGTGTTCGCGGAGCCGCGCGGCGGGGCCCCGCCCCGCGCCCCCCCCGGGGCTCCCCCTCGCCCGGGGAAACGCTCTGACCTGGGGCTCAGAGCACCTGGAGGTTCTTCCGCAGCTCGAACGGGGTGACCTCGGAGCGGTACTCCTCCCACTCCTGGCGCTTGTTCCTGAGGAAGAAGTCGAAGACGTGCTCGCCGAGCGTCTCGGCGACCAGCTCGCTGCGCTGCATCAGGTCGATCGCCTCGCCGAGGTTCTGCGGCATCGGCTGGATGCCCAGGGCGCGGCGCTCGGAGTCGGTGAGCGCCCACACGTCGTCGTCGGCGCCGGGCGGGAGCTCGTAGCCCTCCTCGATGCCCTTGAGGCCGGCCGCGAGCGTCACCGCGTAGGCGAGGTACGGGTTGCAGCCGGTGTCCAGCGAGCGGACCTCGACCCGGGTCGAGCCCTGCTTGCCGGGCTTGTACATCGGCACCCGGATCAGCGCCGAGCGGTTGTTGTGGCCCCAGCAGATGTACGACGGGGCCTCGCCGCCGGCGCCGGCGGTGCGCTGGGAGCCGCCCCAGATGCGCTTGTAGGAGTTCACCCACTGGTTGGTGACGGCGGCGGTCTCGGCGGCGTGCTTCAGCAGTCCCGCGATGAAGGAGCGGCCGACCTTGGAGAGCTGGTACTCGGCGCCGGTCTCGTGGAACGCGTTGCGGTCGCCCTCGAACAGCGAGAGGTGGGTGTGCATGCCCGAACCGGGGTGGTCCGAGAACGGCTTCGGCATGAAGCTCGCGTGCACGCCCTGCTCCAGCGCGACCTCCTTCATGACCAGCCGGAAGGTCATGATGTTGTCGGCCGTCGACAGCGCGTCGGCGTAGCGCAGGTCGATCTCCTGCTGGCCGGGCGCGCCCTCGTGGTGGGAGAACTCCACCGAGATGCCCATCGACTCCAGCATCGTGATCGCCTGGCGGCGGAAGTCGTGGCCGACGCCGCGCGGCGTGTGGTCGAAGTACCCGGACTGGTCGGCGGGGATCGGCGGGGTGCCGTCGCCGGGCAGGTTCTTCAGCAGGAAGAACTCGATCTCCGGGTGCGTGTAGAACGTGAAGCCCTGCTCGGAGGCCTTCTCCAGGGTGCGCTTGAGCACGAAGCGCGGGTCGGCGAAGGAGGGCGAGCCGTCCGGCATCAGGATGTCACAGAACATCCGCGCGGTGCCCGGCGTCTCCGAGCGCCACGGGAGGATCTGGAAGGTGGTCGGGTCCGGCTTGGCGATCATGTCGGACTCGTACACCCGGGCGAAGCCCTCGATCGCCGACCCGTCGAAGCCGATGCCTTCCTCGAAGGCCTGTTCCAGCTCGGCCGGCGCCACTGCGACCGACTTCAGGAACCCGAGCACGTCGGTGAACCACAGCCGGACGAACCGGATGTCACGCTCTTCGAGCGTCCGAAGCACGAACTGCTGCTGCTTGCCCATGGGGACAGTCTCACCTCTGCTCTTTACGCTCGTGTTACGCGCGGAAGACCCCCGAGGGACCCAGGGGAAGCGACTGCTCCCATCATGGCCGATCATCGGCCGCGAGGGCAGTGCCGACCCCCCTGCCAGGACATTGCGTCAGTTCGACGATTACACTGCGGACCATGCCCAATCTCCGTCTCGCCCTGAGCCAGATCGACCCCTGGGTCGGTGACCTCGCCCGCAACAGCGATGAGGTGGTGCGCTGGACCAAGCAGGCCGTGGAGGCCGGCGCCCAGCTGGTCGCGTTCCCCGAGATGGTCCTGACCGGCTACCCGGTCGAGGACCTCGCGCTGCGCCGTTCCTTCGTCGAGGCGTCCCGGGCCGCACTGGTGGAGCTGGCCGGGCGGCTGGCCGCCGAAGGGCTGGGCGAGGTGCCGGTCGTGGTCGGCTACCTCGGGCGCTCCGAGCACGCCTCCCCGCGCCTCGGCCGCCCGGCCGGCTCGCCGCAGAACTGCGCGGCCGTGCTGCACGGGGGCGAGGTGGTGACCCGCTTCGCCAAGCACCACCTGCCCAACTACGGCGTGTTCGACGAGTTCCGCTGGTTCGTCCCGGGCGACCAGCTGCCGGTGCTGCGGGTGGACGGCGTGGACGTCGCCCTGGCGATCTGCGAGGACATCTGGCAGGACGGCGGCCGGGTCACCGCCGCCCGCGAGGCCGGGGCCGGCCTGCTGCTGGTGATCAACGGCTCGCCGTACGAGCGGAACAAGGACGACCAGCGGCTCGACCTGGTGCGCCGCCGCGCCGCCGAGGCCGGCTGCACCCTGGCCTACGTCAACATGGTCGGCGGCCAGGACGAGCTGGTCTTCGACGGCGACTCGATCGTCGTCGGCGCGGACGGCGAAGTACTGGGCCGCTCCCCGCAGTTCGAGGAGCACCTGATGATGCTGGACCTCGACCTGCCGGCCGCGAGCAGCGACCACACCGACGGCCTGCTGCTGACCGACGGCCTGCACCTGGTGCGCACCGAACTGAGCGGCGAGCCGCGGCCCGCCCCCGCGGAGAAGCTGGCCGCCGAGGTGGCACCGCGGATCTCCGACGAGGCCGAGATCTGGGCCGCGCTGGTCTCCGGCACCCGGGCGTACGCCACCAAGAACGGCTTCACGTCCGTACTGATCGGCCTCTCCGGCGGCATCGACTCCGCGCTCGTCGCCTCGATCGCGGTCGACGCGATCGGCGCCGAGAACGTGTACTGCGTCTCGATGCCGAGCCGCTACTCCTCCGAGCACTCCAAGGACGACGCGGCCGACCTGGCCCGCCGCACCGGACTGCACTTCCGCACGGTCTCCATCGCCCCGATGTTCGACGCCTACCTGGCCGCCACCGAACTGACCGGTCTGGCCGAGGAGAACCTGCAGTCCCGCCTGCGCGGCACCCTGCTGATGGCGATCTCCAACCAGGAGGGGCACATCGTGCTCGCGCCCGGCAACAAGAGCGAGCTGGCGGTCGGCTACTCGACCCTGTACGGCGACTCGGTGGGCGCGTTCGGCCCGATCAAGGACGTCTACAAGTCGCTGATCTTCCGCCTCGCCCGCTGGCGCAACGAGGAGGCCGAGCGGCGCGGCGAGGCGCCGCCGATCCCGGAGAACACGATCACCAAGCCGCCGTCCGCCGAGCTGCGCCCGGAGCAGGTGGACAGCGACTCGCTGCCCGACTACGACCTCCTGGACAGCGTGCTGGCCCGCTACATCGAGGGCGACGAGGGCCGGGACGCGATCGTCGCGGCCGGCTTCGACCCGGCGGTCGTGGACCGGGTGGTGCGGCTGGTGGACACCGCCGAGTACAAGCGGCGCCAGTACCCGCCGGGCCCGAAGATCTCGGTCAAGAACTTCGGCCGGGACCGCCGCCTGCCGATCACCAACCGCTGGCGGCGCGGCTAGGGATCACTGGAACCGGTAGGCGGCGGCCACCGCGAGGTGGTCGCTGCCGTCCCGGGGCAGGGTGCGGGACTCGACCGGGCGCAGGCCGCCCTTGCTCATGATCTGGTCGATCCGTGCCATCGGGAAGGACGACGGCCAGCTGAAGCCGAAGCCGTCCCCCGCCGCGCCCTGGGCCGAGCGCATCTGCGAGGTGACGGGCGCCAGGCTGCGGTCGTTCATCGTGCCGTTGAGGTCGCCGAGCAGCAGCACCTTCTTGAGCCGCTCGGCCTGGATCGCGTCCCCGAGGGCCTGTGCGCTGACGTCCCGCTGGGCGACGGTGAAGCCGCCCTCGGCCTTCAGGCGGACGGACGGCAGGTGCGCGACGTACACCGCGACCGGGCCCTGCGGGGTGGTGACCTCGGCCCGGAAGGCCCGGGTCCAGCCCATCCTGAGGTCCACCGGCTGGACGTCGGCGATCGGGTACTTCGACCACAGGCCGACGGTGCCCTCGACCGCGTGGTACGGGTACGCCGGCGCGAGGCCGGTCTCGTAGCCGCGCAGCGCCTTGCCGGCCAGCTCCTGGAGGGCGACGATCTGCGCGCCCGAGTCCACCAGGTTGCGGACGGTGCCCGGCACGTCGGTGTTGCCGGCGGCCACGTTGTGGGTGACCACCGTCCAGTCGCCCTGGCCGCCGCTCTTGTCGGTGACCAGGCCGCCGAAGAGGTTGACCCACAGCACCGCGGGCACCAGCAGGGCGATCAGCGCGGTGGCCGAGCGCCGCAGCAGCGCGGGCACGAGCAGCACCGGCACGGCCAGGCCGAGCCAGGGCAGGAACGTCTCCAGGAGGCTGCCGAGGTTGCCGGGACTGTTCGGCACGTCGGCGTGGAAGCCCAGCAGGAGGCCGGTGACCAGGGCCAGCGCGGCGACGACGAGACCGCGCCGCCACGCGGTGGCACCGCGGCCGTCCCGGCCCCAGTGCCGCAGACCCAGGAAGCGTCCGCCCAGGTCCCCCCGGACGCGCGCGGCACCCGCGGGGGCCGGGGCACTCTCCTCGCCCCTCACCCGGTCGGCCCTGTCCGCCTGCGTCATCCGTGGCTCCCGTTCGCTCGTGCCCTCGCCCGTCCGCCGCCCGGCCCGTGGGGGTACGGGCGGCATGCCGGACTGGTGCCGGTTTGATCGGATCCCGGCTCAGCCTATGCCGGGACAGACGCGGGGCCGCCGGAGCGGGTTCCGGCGTGGCCCGCTTTGGTGAGCGAGGCCACGCCGGGGGCGGACGGGAACGGACGGGGACGAACCGGCGTTCAGGCGCCGGGCGCGAGGCCGTCGAGCAGGGCGTCGATCATCTTGCCGGCCAGCTCCGGGTCCTCCAGGTCGGAGTCGTCCCACAGGATGCTGCGGTAGAGGATCGGGCCCATCAGGAGGTCGCCGAGCAGCTCGATGTCGAGGTCGGCGCGGAGCACGCCCTCGTCGACGGCCCGGCGCACGAGCGCGAGCGCGGCCTCGCGCCGGGGCCGCACCACCCGCTCGTGGTAGGCCTTGTGCAGCTCGGGCAGGCTGTGCATCTGGCCGAAGGCGGCCTTGAGGATCCAGCGGCTGCGCTTGGCGAGGCCGCGCCGCCGCATGTAGTCGATCATCGCGACCAGGTCGTCCCGGGCGCTGACGCCGGTCGGCTCCGGCATCGCGATCTCCAGCCGGCTGACCACGTCGACCAGCAGGGCCTCCTTGTTGGGCCAGCGCCGGTAGATGGTGGCCTTGCCGACGCCGGCGGCGGTGGCGATGCCCTCGATGGTCAGCTCGGACAGGTTCGCACCGCCCGCCATCAGGTCCTCGACCGCGGTGAAGATGGCCAGCTCGGCGGCCTCGCTGCGCGGACGGCCGCGGCGGACGGCCGCGCAGGTCGGCGCGGCCTCGGCGGTCGGGGTGTCCGTCTTCATCCCGCTGGTCTCCCTGGATGTGCGCGGGCGCGGGGGCGCCGTTCCGTTGTCTCCGATGGTGGTCCGTGGCGGCGGACCGCGGCCCTGCCGCGCCGGGTGCCCCCGGGGCGGCAGGGCTCAGGGCCCGTCTTCGGACTCATTGTCGCTCAGGTGGGCCGCCGGTCAGGCGTCGGCCACCGCGCTCTCGCGGCGGTCGGCGACCTCGGGCGCCGCGGCACCGGGCCCGCCGGTGGGACCGGCGGCCTTGCGCGGGAGCAGGAACCAGGCGATCAGCGCGCCGGCCACGGTGATGCCCGCGGAGAGCGAGGCGACCACGTGCATGGCGCTGATGAACGCATCGTCGGCGGGACCGAGCAGCGCCGCGCCCTTGGGGCCCATCCGGCCGGCGATGGCCAGGGTGGCCTCCAGGGACTCGCCCGCCTTGTCGCGCAGCTCCGCCGGGAACCCGGCGAGGGTGTCGCTCATGTGGTCGCGGTAGACGGTGGAGAGCACCGCGCCGAGGACGGCGACGCCGAGCGAGCCGCCGACCTGGCGGAAGGTGTTGTTGACGGCCGATCCCGCGCCCGCCTTCTCGCGGGGCAGCGAGCCCATGATCGCGACGGTGACCGGCGGCATGACGTGGGCCATGCCGGCGCCCATGAGCAGGCCGAGCACGATCAGCACCCAGATCGGCGTGGTGGCGGTCAGCACGGCGTAGCCGACGAAGCCGGCCGCGATCAGCAGCATGCCGACGGCGGCGGTGGCGGCGACGCCGAAGCGGTCGACCACGAGCCGGGCCCGGGGCGCGAACACCAGCTGGGCGGCGGCCAGCGGGAGCATCAGCAGACCGGCCTGCAGCGCGCTGTAGCCGCGCACGCTCTGGATGTAGAAGACGCCGAAGAACGAGACGCCCATCAGCGCGAAGAACACGACGCCGACCACGACCACGGAGGCGCTGAACACCTTGTTGCGGAACCACGTGACGTCCAGCGCGGGGTGTGCGGTGCGGCGCTCGAACCAGACGAACGCGGCCAGGGCCACCAGGCCGATCAGCACCGGCCCCCAGGCCTGCACGTCGGTGAAGTCGGCGAGCTCGCCGCCCTTGATGATGCCGAAGATCAGCGCGACCAGGCCGATGATCGACAGCAGTACGCCGACCGGGTCGAGCCGGCCCGGGTTCGGGTCCTTGGACTCCGGCACCAGGATCACCATCGCGATCACCGCGACGATGACGATCGGCACGTTGATCAGGAAGACCGAGCCCCACCAGAAGTGCTCGATCAGGACGCCGCCGGTGATCGGGCCGATGGCGATGGCGAGACCGACCGCGCCGGCCCAGACGCCGATCGCCTTGGGCTGCTCGGAGCGCTCGAAGACGTTCATGATGATGGCCAGCGTGGCGGGCATCGCGAGCGCGGCGCCGACGCCCATCAGGGCGCGGAAGCCGACGAGTTGGCCGGGCGTGCCGGCCATCGCGGAGAGCAGCGAGGCGATCCCGAAGACGACCATGCCGGCGAGCAGCGCGCGCTTGCGGCCGAAGCGGTCGCCGAGCAGGCCCGAGGTGAAGAGCAGCCCGGCGAACACCAGCGTGTAGGAGTTGATCGACCATTCCAGGTCGCTCTGGGTGGCGCCGAGTCCGACCGGCGCCGGGGTCGCGATGGTCTTCATCGCGACGTTGAGGATCGAGTTGTCGAGCACGACGACGAGCAGGGCGAGCACCAGGGTGCTCAGGATCGCCCAGCGGCGGCGGTGGATGGCTTCCGGCACGCGGGGCGGCGCGGCTGCGGTGGTCATTGGTCTTCCCGTCCGTGATGGTGTGGCACTGGCGGGCAATTCCGAGCCGCGGACGTCTCGTAACCCCCCGAACAGCGTAACCGCATTTTCGATACGAGACGACGCCGTATCGCAAAATGGCAGCAAAGACCCCGGGTGTGCCGCAGATCGCACCGGGCCCCGTGCACCCGTCTTTGCGCAGCCGTCCGGGCGTGCAAGCATGGAGGGGATCCGGGGACGCCGTACGGCGCCACGAGACGACAACCCTTCAGGAGCCTGTTCGATGAACGCTTCTTCGCCTTCGCCTGCCCAGAACCAGGCGTCGCCCGCCACCCTCTACGGCGGGGTCACCAACCGACGCGTCACCGTCCGCGACCTCGCCGCCGCCAAGCAGCGCGGCGAGAAGTGGTCCATGCTCACCGCCTACGACGCCCTCACCGCGGGCGTGTTCGACGAGGCCGGCATCCCCGTCCTCCTGGTCGGCGACTCGGCCGGCAACTGCCACCTCGGCTACGAGACCACCGTCCCGGTGACCATGGATCAGATGGTGATGCTCTCCGCCGCCGTCGTCCGCGGCACCAAGCGCGCGATGGTCGTCGCCGACCTGCCGTTCGGCTCCTACCAGGAGTCCCCCGCCCAGGCCATGCACAACGCCGCCCGCCTGATGAAGGAGGCCGGCGTCGGCGCGGTCAAGCTGGAGGGCGGCGAGCGCAGCGCCCGTTCGATCGAGCTCCTGACCGAGGCCGGCGTCCCGGTGATGGCGCACATCGGCCTCACCCCGCAGTCCGTGCACGCCCTCGGCGGCTACCCGGTCCAGGGCCGCGGCGACGAGGCGGCGCACCAGCTGCTGCGCGACGCGAAGGCCGTCCAGCAGGCCGGCGCCTTCTCGGTCGTGCTGGAGGCGGTGCCCGCCGAGCTGGCCAAGCAGGTCACCGAGCAGCTCGCGATCCCGACCGTCGGCATCGGCGGCGGGCCCGACACCGACGCCCAGGTCCTGGTCTGGACCGACATGGCCGGCATGACCGCCGGCCGGGTGCCCAAGTTCGTCAAGCAGTACGCCAACCTGCGGGCCGTCCTCGGCGACGCCGCCCGCGCGTACGCCGAGGACGTCCGCGCCGGCACCTTCCCCGCGGCCGAGCACAGCTTCCACTGACGCGCCGCCGGCCGGCCCCGCTCCCCGCCCCGGGAGCGGGGCCGCAGCCGTTTCCGGGGGCCCGCACCGGCGGCGCTGTCACGCCCGGCCGCCCGTGACAGCGGGGTGACAGCGCCGCGCCGGGCCCTCCCCCGCGATGACAGCCCGCTGACAGCCGGGCCGGACAGCCTTGGGGCATGACACGAATCGCCACCACCCCGAACGACCGGCCCGGCTCCCGGCAAGCCGTCGCCGCGGGCAACGCCGTCGAGGTCCGCGGCATCGTCAAGCACTTCGGTGACACCAAGGCCCTCGACGGGGTCGACCTCACCGTGGCCGAAGGCACCGTCCGCGCCCTGCTCGGCCCCAACGGCGCCGGCAAGACCACCCTGGTGCGGGTCCTGTCCACGCTGATCAAGCCGGACGCGGGCACCGCGTTCGTCGGCGGCTACGACGTCCTGCGCCAGCCCAAGCAGCTGCGCCGCACCATCGGCCTGACCGGCCAGTACGCCTCCGTGGACGAGCTGCTCTCCGGCTACGAGAACCTCTACCTGATCGGCCGGCTGCTCGACCTCCCCGGCCGTGAGGCCAAGGCCCGCGCCACCGAGCTGCTGGAGCGCTTCTCGCTCACCGAGGCCGCCAAGCGGATCGCCAAGACCTACTCCGGCGGCATGCGCCGACGCCTCGACCTGGCCGCCAGCATGATCGGCCGCCCCCGGGTGCTCTACCTGGACGAGCCCACCACCGGCCTGGACCCGCGCACCCGCAACGAGGTCTGGGACGAGGTGCAGCGGATGGTCGCCGAGGGCAGCACCGTGCTGCTGACCACCCAGTACATGGAGGAGGCCGAGCAGCTCGCGAACGAGCTGACCGTCATCGACCGCGGCCGGGTGATCGCCAACGGCGGCGTCGCCGAGCTCAAGGCCAAGGTCGGCGGCCGGATCCTCCAGGTCCGCCCGGCCCACCCGGCCGAACTGCCGGAGATGGCCCGCTGCCTGCACGAGAACGGCATCTCCTCCGCCACCTTCTCCCCCGACGACGGCCTGCTCGCGGTACCGCTCGTCGACGAGCAGCAGCTCACCACGGTCATCGGGGTGCTCGGCGGACGCGGCTTCGCGATCGCCGGCATCGACACCAAGGTGCCCAGCCTGGACGAGGTCTTCCTCGCCATCACCGGCAAGCCCACCGCCGACGCGGCCACCACGGCCGCCGCCGGCCTCGTCAAGGAGCCCGTCGCATGACCACCGCCACGCTCGCCCCCGCCCGGGTCGAGGACTCCGGCGCCGACGACACCCGGATCGGCCTGGCCGGCACCCTGCGCCACATCGGCGCGCTGACCCGCCGCAACCTGATGCGGATCAAGGCCGACCCGGAGTCGATGTTCGACGCCGTGCTGATGCCGATCGTCTTCACCGTGCTGTTCGTCTACGTCTTCGGCGGCGCCGTGTTCGCCGGCGACCAGGACAAGTACAAGCAGTTCATGATCCCCGGACTGCTCGGGCAGACCGGCATGACGCTGGCGCTGGCCGTCGGCACCGGCCTGAACACCGACTTCCAGACCGGGGTGATGGACCGCTTCCGCACCCTGCCGATCGGCCGGGCCTCAGTCCTGCTCTCCAAGATCGTGGCCGAGACGCTGCGGGCCCTGCTCTCCTCCGCGATCCTGCTGACCTTCGCCTTCATCCTCGGCTTCGAACTGAAGACCGGCGTGCCGGAGCTGCTGGCCGCGATCGGCCTGTCGCTGGTGTTCGGCATGTCGATCGTCTGGATCTCCATGCTGCTGGGCATGTCGCTGCGCAGCGCCCAGGCCGTCCAGGGCGTCTCCATGCTGGTCCTGATGCCGATGCAGTTCGGCAGCTCGATCTTCGCGCCGACCAGCACGATGCCGGGCTGGCTGCAGGCCTTCACCAAGGTCAACCCGCTGTCCGCGCTGGCCGACGCCTCCCGCGCGCTGCTCAACGGCGAGGGGGCGGTGGCCCACCCGGTGATGATCGTGCTGATCTGGTCCGCCGCGTCGACCGCGATCTTCGCCCCGCTCGCGGTGGCGCGGTTCCGCAAGCGGGTGTGACGGCCGGCGGCCGGCCCGCCGCGGGGGGGGGGGCGGACCGCCCGCGATCCCGCCTCCGGTGGAGGCGGGATCGCCGTCCCTGGTGCCGTGGCCCTAGCCGATCAGCTCGTCCAGGACGGCGCGCGTCTGCTGCGGGGTCATGCCGTGGCCCTCGGCGCAGGCGGCCTCGAACGCCTCGTCGCCCAGCAGGGACCGCAGGGCGGCTCCCGAGCGCTCGCGCTCGGCGCGGTCCAGGTAGCCGCCCTTCGGGCCGTTCATCCCGTTGTGGGCCGCTAGCAGCACGGCACCCAGGCGGGCCTTCACGAGGTCGGCGTCCCGTTCGGCGAAGGACCGCAGCACGCCGACCACGGCCGGCACCACCATGACCGTCATCTGCTCGGCGAAGCCGGTCGCGCCCTCCATCGCGGTGAGCAGCCGCCGGCCCTCGCGCAGCAGGGCCAGCCCCTCCTCCGGCCGGCCGGCGCGGGCGATGATCCAGCCGCGGGCGGTGGTGAGCAGACCGGCCACCACACCCGGGCTGAAGCCGCCCACCCGGGTCCCGTCCAGCTGGTCCAGTTCGGTCAGCGCCCGGTCGTAGTCCCCGCGCTGGGCGTGGATGCCGCAGAGCGTCAGGTGCCCGAACAGGAAGGCGCCGCTGACGGAGTGGTTCGCGCTCGTCCGGTCGAGGCCGTCGATGGTCTCCCGGATGATCCGCTCGCCGCGCGCCATGTCCCGCTCCAGCAGGGCGGCGCCGAGGTTGACCCGCAGGATCGGCACCTCCTGCGGCGCGCCCAGGACCTCGGCCAGCTCGATCGCCTGCTCGTACGCGGCCGCGGCCTCCTCCGGCTCACCCGAGTTGGCCAGCGCCTCGCCGCGGGCGGCCAGTGCCTGGGAGATCCCCCAGAGGTCCCCGGCCTCCCGGTACAGCGCCAGGGACCGCTCGCCGTCGAGGACGCCCTGCTCGGCCCCGCCCGGCCAGTCGTTCATCACCTTGGCCCGGATCTGCAGGACGAACGCGAGGTCGGTCAGCCCGCCGTGCACCTCGCAGCCGCGCACGGCGTCGTCCATCAGGTCCTTCATCACTTCCAGCCGGCCGGCCAGGAAGGCGCCGAACACCCGCATCAGGGCCGGGAAGCGGTAGGACTGCGGCAGCCCCGGGCCGAACACCTCCAGCAGGTGCTGCGAGACCGCGATCGCCTCCTGGTCCCCGAGCACCTCCAGGTTCCCCTCGAACAGCCCGATCAGCCGGTACATCGCGAGCAGCCGGCGGGCCTCCTCGACGACGCCCTCGGGCATCGGCACGCCGTACGCGAGCACGTTGCGCTCCAGCGGCACGGGGGCCGGTCCGGCCGGGTCGAACGGGTCGGGGCCGAGCGCGGCGATCGCGGTGTACCAGCCGCGGGCCTCCAGGCTGTAGCCGCGCAGCGACCAGTACCAGCTCATGCCGAGCGCGAGGGCGAGGGCCTGCTCCTCGTCCCGCCGGTCGACCGCGCGGCGCAGCGCGGCCCGGATGTTGTCCTGCTCGCGCTCCAGCACCGCCAGCCAGTGCAGTTGCTGCGGGCCGTGGATGCTCAGGTCGGCGGTGGCGACCAGTTCGCGGAAGTGGGCGAGGTGGCGGCCCTCCGTCTCGGCGTTCTCGACGGCCTCGGCGAGGCGCTCCTCCGCGTACTCGTGGATGGTCTCCAGCATCCGGTAGCGCGGCAGGTCCCCGTCGCCGAGGTCGGCCACCAGCAGGGACTTGTCCACGAGGGAGAGCAGCAGGTCGGCGACCTCGGTGCGGGTCACCTCGACGCCGTCGGCGCAGACCGCCTCGGCGTCCTCCAGGCGCCAGCCGCCGGCGAACACCGACAGCCGCCGCAGGACGGCCCGTTCGCGCTTGCCGAGGAGGTCCCAGCTCCAGTCGACCACCGCGCGGAGGGTCTGCTGGCGCGGCAGCAGGGTGCGGCTGCCTGCGGTGAGCAGGCCGAACCGGCCGTCCAGGCGGTCGGCGATCTGGCGGGCCGTCATCACCCGCAGCCGGGCGGCGGCGAGCTCGATGGCGAGCGGCAGGCCGTCCAGGCGGCGGCAGATCTCGGCGCAGGCCTCCGGCTCGCTGCCCGGGTCGTAGCCGGGACGGGCGGCGGCGGCCCGCTCGCCGAGCAGCCGCAGCGCGACAGGGGCGGGCAGCGGCTCGACCGGCACGACGGTCTCGCCGGGCACGCCGAGCGGCTCGCGGCTGGTGGCGAGCACGGTCAGGCCGGGGCACTCGACGAGCAGGGTGGCGGCGAGGTCGGCGGCGGCCTGGATCAGGTGCTCGCAGTTGTCGAGGACGAGCAGCATCCGGCGGTGGGCGCAGTGCTCGACCAGCCGGCTCAGCGGGTCCTCGGCGCGCTTGTCGATCACCTCGGCGACGATGCTGCCGGTGTGCAGGACGGTCTCGCGCAGGCCGAGCGCGGAGACCACGGCGGCGGGGACGGCCTCCGGGCTCTCCAGCGGGGCGAGTTCGGCCACCCAGACGCCCTCCGGCCAGCGGCCGGCGGCGAGTTCGGCGCGGCCGGCCTCGACCGCGAGGCTGGTCTTGCCGGAGCCGCCGGGGCCGGTCAGGGTGGTCAGCCGGCCGGTCGTCAGCGCCTCGCGCAGGGCGGCGAGATCGCTCTCGCGGCCGACGAAGCTGGTGAGCCGGCCGCGCAGGTTCCCGGCGACGACGGCGCGGGCGGGCGCCCTGGGCGGTGGCACGGCCTCCTCCGGCACCAGCAACTCGGCGTGGAGGTCCTGGAGTTGACGACCGGGGTCGACGCCGAGCTCGTCCGCGAGGGCGCGCCTGGTCCGCTCGTAGTGGCGCAGCGCCTCGGCCGTCCGGCCGCTCCCGTGCAGCGCGCGGAGCAGCAGGTACTGCCAGGGCTCGTCCAGCGGGCGCCGCTCGCAGTGCTCGGTGAGCTCGGCGACCAGGTCGGCGGCCCGGCCGAGCCCGAGCTCGGCGGTGATGCGGTGCCGGCGGGCCTCGTCGCGCTGGGCCTCCAGCCGGGCGGCCGGGCCCCGGTCCGGCAGGTCGGCCAGCGCGGGGCCGCGCCACAGCGCGAGGGCGGCCCGCAGCCGCTCGGCGGCGAGCGCGTGGTCGCGGGCGTCCAGCGCGCGGCGGCCCTCGGCGGAGAGCCGGCGGAACTCGGCGAGGTCGGTGGCGGGGCCGGTCAGCCAGTACCCGGCGGGACCGGAGCCGATCTCGTCCCGGCCGACGGTGCGGCGCAGCCGGCCGACCAGGGTCTGCAGGGCGGCGGAGGCGTCCTGCGGTGGTTCCGCGTCCCACACCTCGTCCACCAGGAGGTCGGCCGGCACCGGACGGCCCTCGCGCAGGACCAGGGCGGTGAGCAGCGCGCGCAGCCGGGCACCGCCGAGCGGGACCGGCGTGCCGTCGTCGTGATGGGCCGTGGTGGTTCCGAGGATGCCGTAGTGCACCGGACCATTCTGGTCGATGTCCGGTCGCGGGGGCGCACAATTGTCCGGGCACCCACGGAAGCCCCCGGAACCCGGACGAGGGCGCCGGACGTTCACTGTGGACGGCTTGTCCGGTCACGGGCGCGCCCGGCATGATCGGTGCGCCGTCCGCTTGCCCCGTTCCACCCCCCTGACCCCCGGAGCACCACACCATGACCTTCGCCGCAACGCAGCGCTCGCGCAGCGACGACCGCCGGATCAGCCCGGTGTTCTGGGTGCTCCTGGCCGTACTGGGCACCTCCGGCTGGGCGGTGTACGCCGGCTACGGCAACGCCTCGTTCGGGGTGTTCCTGTTCGTCGTCGCGGGCTGGATGGTCTCGCTCTGCCTGCACGAGTACGCGCACGCGCGCACCGCGCTGCACGGCGGCGACATCAGCGTCGGCGCGAAGGGCTACCTGACGCTCAACCCGCTCAAGTACGCGAACGTGCTGCTCAGCTTCGTGCTGCCGATCGTCTTCGTGATCCTCGGCGGCATCGGCCTGCCCGGCGGCTCGGTCTGGATCGAGCGGCACCGGATCCAGGGGCGGCTCAAGCACAGCCTGATCTCGGCGGCGGGGCCGCTGGTGAACCTGGTCTGCGCCGCGGTGCTGCTGATCCCGGTGGGTGCGGGGTGGCTGCACAACAGCGACGTACCGTCCTACCACCTGGCGTTCAGCGGCGACCAGATGACGGCCCTCGAAGCCGGCATGGGCTTCCTCGGCCTGCTCCAGCTCAGCGCGGCGCTGCTGAACCTGCTGCCGGTGCCGGGCCTGGACGGCTACGGGATCATCGAGCCCTGGCTGTCGTACAACGCGCGCCGCGCCGTCGAGCCGTTCGCCCCGTACGGGATGCTGGCCGTGTTCGCGCTGCTGTGGCAACCGCAGGTCAACTCGTTCTTCTTCGGGATCATCTACGACGTGATGGACCTGTTCGGGGTGAACTCCACCTACGCGGCGCTCGGCCGCGCCCTGTTCAGCTTCTGGAAGAACTAGCCCGGCCGGAAGAACTAGCCCTGTTCGGCGGCCTGGGCGGCGGCCAGCTTCGCCCGGCGCCGGTTCATCCACAGGACGTTGCTCGCGACGCCCGCCAGCGGGATCCAGATCAGGCCCAGCCAGAAGCCCTGGGTCAGCGAGACGACGGCGGCGGCCAGCGCGAGGACGACGACGATCAGGGCGAAGACGGACGTGCGGGGCATGGCGGGCGGCTCCTCGGGCGCGGACGGCGGGCCGGCCGGAAGGGATCTGCCCGGCGGCCGGCCCCCATTGTCGCCGACCTCACCTCCGGACCGGGTCCAGGGGTGAGGCCGACACGACGGGACGTGCTCAGACGTCGGTGATCCGCAGGCCCGCGTGCGCCTTGTAACGGCGGTTGACCGAGATCAGGTTGGCCACCAGCGACTCGACCTGGTGGGCGTTGCGCAGCCGGCCGGCGAAGATGCCCCGCATGCCGGGGATCCGCTCGGCGAGCGCCTGCACGACGTCGGTGGCGGCCCGCTCGTCGCCGAGGACCATGACGTCGGTGTCGATCCGCTCCACCGACTCGTCCTGGAGCAGCACCGCCGACAGGTGGTGGAACGCGGCGGTGACCCGCGAGTCCGGCAGGAGCGCGGCGGCCTGCTGCGCGGCGCTGCCCTCCTCCGGGACGAGCGCGTAGGCGCCCTGCTTGTCGAAGCCGAGCGGGTTCACGCAGTCGACGACGATCTTGCCGGCCAGCTCCTCTCGCAGGGCGGTGAGGGTCGCGGCGTGCCCGTCCCACGGGACGGCGATGATCACGATGTCGCTCTCCCGGGCGACGGCGGCGTTCTCGGCGCCGCGCACGCCGAGGCCCAGCTCGGCGGCCGAGGCCTCGGCCCGGGCGGCGTCGCGCGAGCCGATGATCACCTGCTGGCCGGCCTTGGCCAGTCGCAGGGCCAGCCCGCGCCCCTGGTCGCCGGTGCCGCCGAGGACGCCGACCACCAGCTGCGAGACGTCCGGCAGCTCACGGGCCGGGTTTGTCGCTGAATCGAGGGAAGTCATGGGCCGATCCTGCCAAATCCCCGGCCGGGCGGACATTCTGAGGCCCATGGACGCGGTGAGAGTTTCGGCACTCCGGGAGCGGCTGGCGGGCACCGGCTGGCTGGAGGCGGTCGGCGGCTTCGCCGGAGCGCTGCGCCGCTCGGTGTCCCGGCGCGGGGCGGGCGAGCTGCTGCTGGTCGGCACCGAGGCGTACGAGCCCTGGCACCTGGCCGCCCACCTGGACGACGAGGCCGCCTGGTCGGACGTCCCCCGGCTGGCGCCCACCCTGCTGCGGCACGGCCCGACGGCCGGCGCCCCGGCGCACCTGGCGCACGGCCTCGGGCGGCTCAGCGGGGCCCGGCGCGGCGCCACCGTCCTGGTGGTCGCCCCGCGGGCCGTCGGCGCGCCGCTGCTGGAGCGCGTCCTGGACGCCCGCCGGGGCGGCGCGACGGTGCTCGCGCTGGACGGCGGCGCCGCGGCCGGCGGGCCGGGCGGGCTCGCGAATCCCGGCGGGCTCGCCCGCCTCGACGACCTCCGCGGGCTTGACGGGCTCGCCGGGCTCGACGGACTCGACGGCCCCAACGGACTCGACGACCTCCGCGCGCTCGCGCACGAGCGGCTGGCCGTCGGCACCGGCGCGGAAGAGCCCTTCGACCTCGCCCAGCACCTGGTGAGCGCCGCCGCCGCACAGCCCCCGCCCCGCCGCTCGGCCCTCGGCCGGCTCGCCGACCTGGCCGCCCGGCTCGCCGCGCCCCCGGCGATCGGCCGCTGGTAGGCCCCGCCCCGGCGGCCGGGAAAACCCGTTGCGGCACCCGGAACGGCCGTCCGAGGATGGTCGTTCGTGAACGACGACGAACCACCCCATACCGGCCGGCTGCGCGCCCTGCTGCGCTCGCTGCGCCCCGACCTCTCGCCCTGGCGCTCCTCCCGCGACTTCCGGCTGCTCTGGACGTCCGGCTGCGTGACGAGCTTCGGCAGCTTCCTCACCTACGTCGCCGTGCCGATGCAGATCAAGGACCTCACCGGCTCGTCCTTCGCGGTCGGCCTGGTCGGCGCCTTCGAGCTCGTCCCGCTGATCGTCTTCGGGCTCTGGGGCGGCGCGCTCGCCGACGCCCTCGACCGGCGCCGGCTGGTGCTGCTGTCCGAGGCCGGGCTCGGCCTGCTGGCCGGGCTGCTCCTGCTCAACGCGCTGCTGCCGCACCCGCTGCTCTGGCCGGTCTACGCGGTCGCCGCGCTGGTCGCCGCGGCCGACGGCCTCCAGCGCCCGGCGCTGGACTCGCTCGTCCCGCGGATCGTCCGGCACGACCAGCTGGCCGCCGCGTTCGCCCTCAAATCCCTGTACCGCAACGTCGCTTCGGTGGCGGGCCCGGCGCTGGCCGGCGTCATCGTCGCCTTCGCCGGGGTGCGGACGGCGTACGCGCTCGACGTCCTCACGTTCGCGGTGTCGCTGCTGCTGCTCGCCCGGATCCGCGCCGTGCCGCCCGCGAGCGACGCCGAACGCCCCACCCTGCAGGCCGTGTTCACCGGGCTCCGGTACGCGTGGAGCCGCAAGGACCTGCTCGGCACGTACACGATCGACCTCTGCGCGATGCTGTTCGCCTTCCCCGTCGCCGTCTTCCCCTTCCTGGCCTCGGAGTTGGGCGCCGACTGGGCGCTCGGCCCGATGTACGCGGCCTCCGCCGCGGGCGCCCTGCTGGTCGGCGCGACCAGCGGGTGGACCTCCCGGGTGCACCGGCACGGCCGCCTGCTGGTCGTCGCCGCCGTCGGCTGGGGTGCGGCGATGGCGCTCGCGGGCCTGGCCGGCAACGTCTGGGTGGTCCTGCTCGGCCTGGCGCTGGCCGGCGGTGCCGACGAGATCAGCGGCGTCGCCCGCTCGACCATGTGGAACCAGTCCATCCCGGACGAGGTCCGCGGCCGGATGGCGGGCGTGGAACTGCTCAGCTACTCGGTCGGCCCGCAGCTCGGGCAGGTCCGGGCCGGCACGATGGCCGGCCTGATCGGTGTCCGGGCCTCCGTCTGGACCGGCGGGGCGGCCTGCGTCCTCGCCGTCGTCGCCGTCGCCGCGGCGCTCCCCAGCCTGCTGCGGTACGACGACCGCACCGACCCGAACACCGCCGCCGTCCGGGCCGGGCACGAACGGGCGGAGCGCGAACGGGCGGCGGCAGCCCCCTGACGAGCCGTCACTCGGCCTGTCGCTCCGCCCCGCCCTCCGGCTTGTCGTCCGACGCGTTGCGCCACTCGCGGTTGCGCTCCTCGACGAGCTGGAGGGCGTGCGCCGCCTCGTCGCGGGTGGCGTACGGGCCGAGGCGGTCCTTGGCCGGGCACTCGGGGCCCTCCTCGACCTTGTTGTGCTTGATGCAGTAGAACCACTCGCCGGGCTTGCCGGTCGGCTTGCGGTGGAATCCCAGGGGCATGGCGGTCTCCTGTACGACGGCGGACGGTCCGCTACCGATCATTCCCCGGCCGGGGCCGCTCCGCACACCTCCCGGCCGCCCGGGGCCCGGCCGATAGACTCGCCGCATGGCTCTCGTACCCGGCACCCAGTCCCCCACCCGCAAGGTCCCGGCGCACATCGCGCGCCCCGAGTACGTCGGCAAGCCCGCGCCGACGCCGTACACCGGGCCCGAGGTGCAGACCGCCGAGACGATCGAGAAGATGCGGATCGCGGGCCGGATCGCCGCGCAGGCGATGGCCGAGGCGGCCGCGCTGATCGCGCCCGGCGTCACCACCGACGCGCTGGACGCCGTCGCCCACGCGTACATGTGCGACCACGGCGCCTACCCGTCCGACCTCGGCTACCGGGGCTTCCCCAAGTCCGTCTGCACCTCGATCAACGAGGTGATCTGCCACGGCATCCCGGACTCGACCGTGCTCCAGGACGGCGACATCGTCAACATCGACGCCACCGCCTACATCCACGGCGTGCACGGCGACCTCAACGCCACCTACCTGGTCGGCGACGTGGACGAGGAGTCCCGGCTGCTGGTCGAGCGGACCAGGGAGTCGCTCGACCGGGCGATCAAGGCGGTCAAGCCGGGCCGTCAGATCAACGTGATCGGCCGGGTCATCGAGTCCTACGCCAAGCGCTTCGACTACGGCGTCGTGCGGGACTTCACCGGCCACGGCATCAACACGTCGTTCCACTCCGGCCTGATCATCCCGCACTACGACAGCGAGCGGGCCACCGAGGTGATCAAGCCCGGGATGACCTTCACCATCGAGCCGATGCTCACCCTCGGCACCTACGACTACGAGATCTGGCCGGACGGCTGGACCGTCGTCACCAAGGACCGCAAGCGCACCGCCCAGTTCGAGCACACCCTGGTGGTCACGGCGGACGGCGCGGAGGTCCTGACCCTGCCGTGACCCACGCCGCGGTGCCCCGCCCCGGTGGGCGTCGTCAGCCGATGAGCCACTGCTCCTCGGCCACGGCGCCCACCTCGGTGCAGGCGTCCGTCAGCACGTCGAGGACGCGCAGCGGGTCCGGCAGGGACAGCTCGGGCCCGCGCAGCCACCGCACCTGGGAGCCGTCCGGCAGCGCGGCCGGCGGCAGCAGCGTGTACGAGCCGCGGCAGTGCCAGCGCAGGCCGGGGTGCTCGGACATGGTGTCCGGCGTGGAGTCGAGCGCGCTCGGCCACCACTCGTCCTCGTCCTGCGGGGTGCCGCGGGTGGCGGTGAAGAACAGGTAGCGGTCCTCGCCGACGGCGGCCACCGGGCCCTCGACGCCGAGCGCCGTCAGCCGCTCCAGGGCGAGCCGCCCGGCCTCGGCCGGGACGTCCAGGACGTCGTGCGCGCGGCCGGTGGCGGTCACGAAGTTGGCGTGCGGGTCGCGGGAGAGCCAGCGGGCCAGCTGCTCCGGGTCCGTGGTGGCCTGGGTCTGCCAGGCGAAGGACACCGGGTGCTGGGCGGGCGCCGGACAGGCGACCCGGTCGCACGAACATCGGTAGCCGGCCGGATGGGCCGCGGGTGCGAGCGGGAAACCGGCGCGGACGGCGCCGAGCAGCTGATCCAGTCGGGCGGCGGGAGTGTCCGCGTCGCCCGGACGGGCCCGCTCACGGTCACGTTTCTGCCACCAGGTCGTCCACCTGCTGCCGGCTTCCATCGGGCCCCTTCCGCGCGCTGCCGTGCCTGGTGCGACACAGCGTTCGACGTACCTCTCCGACGCAACGCACGGCGCCCCCCGCTGCTTCCCGGGTCGGTGCTCGGCCTTGCCGTCCACGCCCTGCCGGCCGGAGCCGGGGTCACCGGACGGCCGACGCCCGGGTCACGGTACGGAGTCGCGGCAGCGCTCGGGCTGCGGCTCGAAGGCCGGGAGAGCACGCCGATCCGCGCCTCGCCCGGCCCGCACGGGGCCCGCTGACCCGGGTGGACCCCGAGGGCGTAACAGGAAGGATAAGGGTGCGCGGGCCCTTCGGATGACCGGGGGCGGTGCCTCGCCGGTCACACTCCCGGCACGCAGTGGCCACAAGGCCCCCTCCGGTGGTCCGCCGTAACGTCACCCGCCCGGAGGTGAGACCCTGGTGGGGTGAAAGCGGAGACCGAATTCGTCGGCGGCCCCATGGACGGCCAGGTCCTCCCCATCGAGGTGGGGATGATGCTCGGCGTGCCCAAGAAGTACAAGGTGCCGGTCCCCGCGCACGGCGACACCCCCGCGCGCACACTGGTGTACGTCCGGTCCAAGCAGGTGCACGGCACCCGCTGGTTCTGGCGCTACGAGTACGACGAGGCGGCCACCGAGCGCGCGTCCGGCTGACGGCCGCGCGGGCCGCGCCCCTCCGCAGCCTCCCCGGGAGGACGGCCATGGCGAGAACCGTGCGGCACCCCAGGAGCAGGACCCAGGCGATCGCACACCACAACCGGCAGGTGGCCGGCGTCACCGCGGCGCTGCTGGTCGTGATCAGCCTCTACACCGTCGTCATCGGGCCCGACGGCTGGCTCTGGTTCGCGTGGGCGGTGCTGCTGCTCTCCTGCGTGGCCCTGTTCACGATCCGCGGCTGAGCCCGCTCCCGGGCCCGCTCCCGAACAGCGGCACCGCCCGCTTCCCCCCGGCGACGGTCGGGCACCTCGGTCAGTCGTCCCCGGTCATTCCTCCTCGGTCATTCGTCCTCGGCGAGGATCAGGTACAGCTTCTTGCGGGCCTCGGTCAGCACCGCCAGGCCCTTGGTGCGCTGCCCCTCCGAGCCGGTGGCCATGACCTGACGGATCGCCTGGTCGACCGCGGCCAGCGCCTGGCCGACCTCCTGGACGGCCTCCCAGTCGACCTCCCGGCCGGCCTCCGCCCACGGCTCCGCGGCCCCCGCCTCGGCCTCGGCCCGGCCCGCCTCGGTGAGCGAGACCAGCCGCTTGCCGCCGATCACCTCCGCGACGATCAGGCCCTCCTCCTCCATCAGCTGGAGGTTCGGGTAGATCGAACCCGGACTCGGCCGCCAGGCCCCGCCGGTCCGCTCGGTGATCTCGGCGATCATCTCGTACCCGTGCATCGGCCGCTCCTTGAGCAGCGCCAGCAGCGAGGCACGGACGTCCCCGCGCCGCGCCCGGCCCCCGCGCCGCCCGTGCGGGCCGCCGCGCCGGCCGCCGTGCCCGCCGAAGCCGTGCCCGAACGGACCGCCCATCGGGCGGCCGGGGCCACCGCCGCCGAACGGCGGACCGAAGCCGCCGAACGCCGCGCGGCGCTCGTAGCCCTCCCCCGGCATCCCCTCGGACTCCGGGCCCGGGCCGCGACGCCGGTCGCCGCGGGGGCCCTCTCCACGAAATCGCATTCCTGAGCGCATGGCGCCCACCTCCTGTGGTTCGGCGAAACAGTCGAGTAACTGTCTCGATAGCTCGACGATATATCGGTGACTGTCGCTCGTCAACGGATACCGACACCCGACACGGCCGCCGAGCGCAGCGGTCGGCCCCCGTCCAGCCGCTACGGTGACGGGCATGGCCGGAGAACGCGATCTTTCGACGCTGCTGCGCGGCATGCGCCCGCTGCTCAACCCGGGGCGGTACGTCTACTGCACGCTGCCCGCGAAGGTGCCCGCCGGAATGCGGCCGGTGGTGACCGTCGCCGAACCCGAAGGGGTGACGGTGGTGCTCCCGCAGGAGGAGGCGGACGCCCTCGGGCTGCGGTACGAGTACGTGGCCGCCTGGATCACCCTGCAGATCCACTCGGCGCTGGAGGCCGTCGGACTGACGGCGGCGGTCGCCGGCCGGCTCGCCGAGGAGGGGATCAGCTGCAACGTCGTGGCCGGCTTCCACCACGACCACCTGTTCGTCGGCGCCGACGACGCCGAGCGCGCCGTCCGGGCCCTGACGGAGCTGGCCGACCGCTCCGCCTGACGGTGCCGCCGAGTGGCCGCGGCCGTCCGCCCCTTCGACACTGGAGGCAGCCGCCCCGCCAGGGCCGGCCCCACCGGAAGGAGACGGCCGCCATGGCCATCTGCGTCACCTGCGGCAACGACTACTGGCTCGCCTTCGAGATCAAGACGGTCACCGGCGACACCTACACCTTCGACAGCTTCGAGTGCGCGATGGAGAAGCTCGCGCCCCGCTGCGAACAGTGCAGCGTGCGCATCGTCGGCCACGGCGTCGAGGTGGCCGGCATGTTCTTCTGCTGCGCCAACTGCGCCCGCGTCAACGGCGGCCTCGGCGAGCAGATCCGCGACGCCGTCGGCGCCCACCCGGCCTAGTCGGAACCCGGCACGACGAAGGCCCTCCGGCCCGCGCTTCTCGCGCGGCCCGGAGGGCCTTCGGCTGCATGGGGGCGGAAGAGTCGGCCTGTACGCCGGGTTCTGTCACCCGGGCTGCTTGCGCGGCCCGGGGAGACGGCCATCCATCTAGGGCTGCCGTTGCCGACAGCCTCGTGCGGTCTACCCGCGAGCTCGGGCGAGCAGCCCTCGAACACTCGCGCACGGCGCCCGGAGGCACCGATCTTGACCTTGCTCCAGGTGGGGTTTACCGAGCCGGCCGGGTCACCCCGGTCGCTGGTGGTCTCTTACACCACCGTTTCACCCTTACCCGCCGCAGAACGGCGGGCGGTCTGTTTTCTGTGGCACTGTCCCGCGGGTCACCCCGGGTGGGCGTTACCCACCACCCTGCTCTGTGGAGCCCGGACGTTCCTCGGCGGGTCTGGGACCCGTCGCGACCGCCCGGCCGGCTCTTCCGCCGTAGTGGTCATCGTAGCCGCTCGGGCGGCGCCTGCCGTACTCCGGTCCGGACCGCCGGCGCATCCCCGCCGAGCCGGGCGGCGACCCGGGCCGCGGCCGCCGTCGCCCGGGCCGAGGTGGTGGCCAGGCCGAGGGCGAGGATCGCACCGCCGAGGCCCACCAGGATCCACCAGCCGGCGTGGCTGGCCGACGCGAAACCCGTGGCCACCGGGCCGACCACCGCCGAGGTCACCACCGTCCCGATCACCGCCACCCCGAGCGACTGGCCGACCTGCCGGCTCGTCGACGCGACGGCCGCCGCCACGCCCGCCTGGGCCCGCGGCATGCCGGAGACGGCCGCGTTGGTGATCGGCGCGTTGACCATGCCGAAGCCGAAGCCGAACAGCGCGTACGCGACGAGCAGCAGCACCGCCGGGGAGTCCGCGGTCAGCCGGGTGAGCAGCAAGCCGCTCGCGGCCAGGCCCAGCCCGGCCGCGACCAGCGGCAGGCGCGGGCCGCGGCCGCCGACGATCCGTCCGGACAGCGGCGCGCAGACCAGCATCATCCCGGCCATCGGCAGCGTCCACAGGCCCGCCTCGACCGGGCCGTAGTGCCGGACGTCCTGCAGGTAGAGGGTGTTGAGGAAGAGGAAGCCGCCGAGCCCGGCGAACGCGCACACCGCCGTGACGGTGGCGCCGGTGAACGGCGGGCTGGCGAAGAAGCGCGGGTCGACCAGCGGCTCGGCGACCCGCCGCTCCCACAGCGGGAAGGCGACCAGCGCGGCCACCGCGACCCCGGCCAGGGCCAGGATCAGCGGGGACGTCCAGCCGTTGCCGGGGCCCTCGATGATGGCGGCGGTGCCGCAGCCCAGCAGCAGGACCATCAGCAGCTGCCCGACCGGGTCCAGCCGGCGCGGCCGCGGGGCGCGCGACTCCGGGACGTAACGGATGGTCAGCGCCACGGCGACCAGCGCGACCGGAACGTTGATCAGGAAGATCGACGGCCACCCGGCGCCGTCCACCAGGAACCCGCCGAGCAGCGGCCCCATCGCCATCGAGATGCCGACCACCCCGCCCCACACGCCGATCGCCCGGGCCCGCTCGGCCGGGTCGGTGAAGGTGTTGGTGATGATCGACATGGCGACCGGGTTGAGCATCGACCCGCCGACCGCCTGGAGCGCCCGGAACGCCACCAGCCACTCCAGGCTCGGCGCCAGACTGCACAGCAGCGAGCCGAGCGCGAAGCACAGCAGACCGATCTTGAACACCCGGCGGCGGCCGAAGCGGTCGGCCACCGAACCGAACAGCATCAGCAGCGAGGCCAGCACGAGGGTGTACGCGTCGATGATCCACTGCAGGCCGGACGCCGGGGCGTCGAGGTCGTGCTGGATCGCGGGCAGCGCGATGTTCACCACGGTGTTGTCGAGGCCGACGATGAACAGGCTCAGACAGCAGATCGCCAGCACGAGCAGGCGCCGGCGGCGCCCCTGATCGGCGGGGGCGGTGGGGGCGGAGGGTTCGGACACGGCACGATCCTCCCACCCCCGCCCGCCCCCGGGCGGCTCAGAGGGCCGCGAAGCGGACCGTCCGGGTGGCCGGATCGGCCGCCGCCAGCCGCACCCGGATCAGCCCGCCGAGCGGCAGCGGGGCCGGGACCGCACCGGGGGCGGCCGCTTCGGGGCCGGCCGGCCGGTCGCAGCGGGCCCGGACGGCCGGCTCGCGCAGTTGGACGGTGCCCGAGGCCGGCCGCTTCTCGTCCACGTCGATCACCACCGCCGTGAAGTCCTCGCCCTCCCGGCCCGCCAGCAGCTCCGCCTCCACCAGGTCCACGCACGCCCGCTCGACCTCGGCCGAACGGCGGTCCCCGCTCGCCATCAGCGCCGGCACACCGGGCAGCGCCTCACGCGTCCAGTCCGGCACGTCCTCCCCCGCGGCCACCGCCGCGCACACCTCCTGGGCGAACCGGTCGCCGAGCCGGCGCAGCGGCGCCGTGCAGTGCGCGTACGGCGCCGCCAGCGCCGCGTGGCCCGGATCGGCGGGGGCGGGCAGGCCGCGGGACTCGTCGAACGCGTGGTAGCCGGCGCCGCGCAGCAGCCCGGTGCACTCGTTGAGGAACGCGGCGTTGAGCGGCACGTCCGGATCCAGCGAGCGGATCAGCTCCTGGTACGGGAGGCCCTCCGGCCAGGCCACGTCCAGGGCGGCGGCGATCCGGCGCAGCCGCGCGTACGCGGAGGCGGGCGCGGCCGGCAGGGTGCGCAGCAGGCCGACGCCCGCGTCCAGCATCATCTCCGCGGCGGCCATGCCGGTGAGCAGCGAGATCTGGGCGTTCCAGCCGTCGGCCGGGCCGGGCGCGCGATAGCCGAGGACGTACCCGTGCAGGGTCTCCTCCACCTCCTGCTCGGGCACCGGCAGGCTGATCCCGCCGCGCGCCCGCTCCTGCTCCTCGCGCAGCCCGCCGACCGTCGCGAGCAGGGCCAGTTGCTCGTCGGCCCCGCCCAGGTCGACGGCGCGCTGGACGGCCGCGTAGTCCAGGCGGCGGTGCGAACGGACCACGGCGCGGCGCGCGTCCGCGAGCACGACCCCGCCGTCCGCGTCCAGGTCCAGTTGCCACAGCAGCGCCGGGCGGGGCTCGCCGGGCAGGAGGCTGGCGGCGTCCTCGGAGATCCGGGTGGGGTGCAACGGGATGCGGTGGTCCGGGAAGTACAGGGTTTCGACCCGGCGGCGGGCCTCGGCGTCGATCGCCCCGCCCGGGCGGACGAAGGCGGCGACGTCGGCGATCGCGTAGTACACCCGGTAGCCGCCGCCCGGGCGGCGGGTGAGGTGCATGGCCTGGTCGAGGTCCCGGGAGCCGGGCGGGTCGACCGTGAAGAGCGGCAGGTCGGTGGCGTCGTACTCGGGCATCCGGGGCCGCTCGGCCGCCTCCTCCGCCTCGGCCAGCACCGCCTCCGGCCACTCGGCGTGGATCTCCAGTCGGGTCCTGAGCTCGGCCAGTTCCGCGTTGATCCGGGCGGAGTCGGCGGCCTTGACGCGCAGTTTTCGGCGTGGCATGCACGTCAGCGTAGGGCGAATCGGGTGATTCCGGACGGAGGCTCGGCGGCCCCGGGTGGCCCCCTCCGGGGTTTCGGTGGCCTCCGGGTTTCGGTGACCTCCGGGGTACCGGTGGCCTCGTCGGCCTCGGCGGCCTCAGCGGCCCAGGAGCTTCCTGAGGTCGGCGGCGGCGAGGGAGACGGAGTCGTCGTAGCCGCCGGTGGCCAGGCGCAGCACGAAGGCGACGGCGTCGTCCGGGTGCGGGTCGGTGTAGGACTCGCCGTTGTAGTCCAGGAACAGCAGCATCGCCTCGAAGGCGGTGCGCTTGTTCCGGTCGACCAGCGGGTGGTTGCGGGCGAGGCTCTGGCCGAGCGCGGCGGCCTTGGTCCAGAGGTCCGGGTAGGCGTCGGCGCCGAACAGGCTCGCCTGCGGACGGCCGAGGGCGGACAGCAGGGCGCCGAGGTCGCGGATGTTCTCCGGGCCGCCGGCGAGGTAGGTGACGTCGTCGAGGTCCAGGAACTCCGTGGGCCCGGTGGGCCGGGTCACAGGTCCTTCAGCCTCTCCAGCGTCTCGGCGTTGGCCGCGCGGATGCGGGCCACCATGGCCGCCCGGCGCTCGGCCCGGCCGGGCCGCGTCAGGCCCTCCGGCACGTCGGACTGCCGCACCTCGAACGCCAGCTCGGCGGTGTCGCCCCCGCCCTCCCCCTCGGTGACCCGCACCCGCCCGGCCATCACGGCCTGCGCGGCGGCGCGCAGCGCGAACTCCAGCGCCTGCCGCGTCTCCACCGGCAGGTCGGCGGGCAGCCGCACGGACAGGGACTCCTCCACGGCGTCGTCATCCTCGCCGGGCACCAGGTCCAGGGGTCGCAGGGACATCTCACTCACTCTCCTTCGCCACCCACCGTAACGGCCGGTGGACCCTTGCCCCCACCGAATTCCCCCCGCTGTTCCCCCTGGGCAGGGGCAGGGCGCAGCAGCCGAACGGCGGGCCACGGAACCGCAAGCGGGCGGACAGCCGACCCACACTCGCCCCCCACCGAAATACCCCCGGCGCCACGGGCGACAACAGCCGAACGGCGGGCCACGGAACAGCGAGCAGGCGGACAGCCGACCCACACCCGCCCCCACCGAAAGGCCCCGGGCGCCACCGGCGACAACAGCCGAACGGCGGGCCACGGAACAGCGAGCGGGCGGACAGCCAACCCACACCCGCCCCCCACCGAAATACCCCCGGCACCACGGGCGACAGCAGCAGCCGAACGGCGGGCCACGGAACAGCGAGCGGGCGGACGGCCGGCGGTCAACGGACGTAAGGGTCCGTAGAGTTGGGACAGGTGGTCGAACGTGGAGGGGGTCCGGTGATGAGGACGGTGAAGGCGACCGGGGTGGCGGTGTCGGCCGCGTTGGCGGGCGTCGGGGCGCTGCACGCGGTGTGGGCGGTGGCGCCGTGGCCGTTGCGGACGCCGGAGGAGTTCGCGGACACCCTGGTCGGCGCGGGCGACGAGCTGCCGCCGGCGGCCGCCTGCCTCGCGGTGGCGGGGCTGCTCGGGACGGCCGCGTACCTGGTGGCGGCCGAGGCCGGCGCGCTGCCGCCGGTGGGACCGCGGCGGCTGCGGCGGGCCGGAGTGCGGGCGGTGTCCGGGGTGATGCTGGCGCGCGGGATCGGCGGGCTGGCGCTGTTCGGGAACGTCGTCGAGCGTTCGGAGCGGTTCACGCGACTGAACACCCGGTACTACTCGCCGCTCTGCCTGGCCCTCGGTGCCGGGGCGGCCGTGGTCGCGCGGGCGGGTGCCGGGGAGCCGTCGCAGTAGGGTGGCGGGGTTCGGTTGCCACAAAGTGTTGAGGAGTCCGCTGTGCTGGTGCTGTTGCCGCCCTCGGAGGGGAAGGCCGTGTCCGGGGACGGGGGGCCGGTGGTGCTCGACCGGTTGTCGTTGGCGGGGCTGACGACGGCGCGGGCCGAGGTGCTGGAGGCGCTGGTCGCGCTGTGCCGGGGGGACGAGGACACCGCCGCCGAGGTGCTCGGGCTCAGTCCGGGGCTGCGCGGGGAGATCGCGCGGAACGCCGGGCTGCCGTCGGCCGGGGTGCGGCCGGCGGGCGAGGTTTACACAGGGGTGCTGTTCGACAACCTGGGCCTGGCCACCCTGGACGAGGCCGCGTACGGCCGGGCCGAGCGCTCGCTGCTGGTGTTCTCCGGGCTGTGGGGCGCCGTGCGGATCGCCGACCGGATCCCGCCGTACCGCTGCTCGATGGGCGTGAAACTCCCCGGCCTGGGGGCACTCGGGGCGTACTGGCGGAGCGCGATGGCCCCCGTGCTCCCGGAGGTCGCGGACGGGCTGGTGCTGGACCTGCGCAGTTCCGCGTACGCGGCCGCGTGGAAGCCGGCCGGCGAGGTGGCCTCGCGCACGGCGACCGTCCGGGTGCTCCAGGAGCGGAACGGCAAGCGCACGGTCGTCAGCCACTTCAACAAGGCGACGAAGGGCCGGCTCGTCCGGGACCTCCTGGTGGCCGGCGCCGAGCCGAAGACCCCCGCCGAGCTGATGGACGCCCTGCTGGAGCTGGGCCACCGGGTGGAGCTCGCCGCGGAGGGCACGGCCCGCAAGCCGTGGCAGCTGGACGTCGTCGTCACCGAGGTGCACTGACGGTGTGAGGCGGGGCCCGTGCCCCGCCTCACGGTCGGGTCAGCGCAGGTGCGACGTGTCGTTGAGCAGCCGCACCGACGCGTTGCCGTCCGCGTAGTACTGGACGGCGCACAGCGAGGCCGCCGACAGCTCCATCCGGTACAGCGAGTCCGGCGGGGCGCCGAGGGCCAGTCGGACCAGCGTCTTGATCGGGCTGACGTGCGACACGACGAGGACCGTCCGGCCGGGGTGGCGGGCGATGATCTTGTCGCGGGCGACGCCGGCCCGGTGGGTGAGCGTGGTGAAGCTCTCGCTGCTGCCGGTCGGCTTGGCCTTGGCCGAGCCGAGCCACGCCGTGAGGTCGTCCGGGTAGCGCTCGCTCACCTCGGCGAAGGTCAGGCCCTCCCACGCGCCGAAGTCGACCTCGCGCAGGCCCTCCTCGTACCGCACCTCCAGGCCGAGCCTGGCCGCGACGGTCTCGGCGGTCTGCCGGGTGCGCTGCATCGGGGAGGCGACGACCGCCTGGATGCTGCCGCGCGCGGCGAGCGCCTCGGCGGCCCGCTCGGCCTGCCAGCGGCCCTTCTCGGAGAGCTCCGGGTCGCTGCCGCCGCTGCCGGAGAAGCGCTTCTCCGGGGTGAGCGCGGTCTCGCCGTGGCGCAGCAGCACGAAGGTGGTGGGGGTGCCGAGGTCGGCCGGGGCGGCCCAGCCGGCCTTGGGGGCCGCGGTCTCCAGCGGCGGTTCGGCGACGGCCGCCGCGGCCGGCGCTGCCGCGGCGGGCTTCCTGGGCTCCCACTGGCGGCCCGCCTTGCCGGCGTCCATGGCCTCGTTGGCGAGCCGGTCGGCGTCCTTGTTCCGCTCGCGCGGGATCCAGGTGTAGGTGACGCGGCCCCGCGGGAGGACGGTCTTCGCCTCGGCGGCGAGCGGCTGCATGTCGGGGTGCTTGATCTTCCAGCGCCCGGACATCTGCTCGACGACGAGCTTGGAGTCCATCCGGACGTCCACCGTGGCGTCCGGGTCGAGCTCGCGCGCCGCCCGGAGCCCGGCGATCAGGCCCTTGTACTCGGCCACGTTGTTGGTGGCGTGCCCGATGAACTCGGCGGCCTCGGCGACGATCTGCCCGGTGTCGCCGTCGCGGACGACCGCGCCGTAGCCGGCCGGCCCCGGGTTGCCCCGGGACCCGCCGTCCGCCTCGACGATGAAGCGCGCCGCCACCGGATCAGACGCCCGAGTCGGCGGTGCGGACCAGGATCCGCGAGCAGTTCTCGCAGCGGACCACCTTGTCGGCCGGCTCGGCCTTGATGGCGTTGAACTCGGTGATGGAGAACTCGGTGCGGCAGCCCTCGCAGCGGCGCTGGTAGAGGCGGGCCGCGCCGACGCCGCCCTGCGTCTCGCGCAGCTTGGCGTAGAGCTTCATGAGGTCGGCCGGGACGACGGCGGCGACGGTCTCGCGGTCGCGCTTGACCTTGTCGGCCTCGGTGTCGATCTCGGCGAAGGCGGCGTCCCGGCGGCCCTCGGCCTCGGTGAGGACGACGGTGGAGTGCTCCAGGCGGGCGGTCAGCTCGGTGACGCGGGTCTGGGCGCTCTCCAGGCGCTCCATGACGTCGAGCACGACCTCCTCCAGGTCGCCCTGGCGCTTGGCGAGCGAGCCGATCTCGTGCTGGAGGTTCTCCAGGTCCTTCGGCGAGGTGATCGCGCCGGAGTCGAGGCGCTGCTGGTTGCGGGCGGAGCGGGCGCGGACCTGCTCGACGTCCTGCTCGGCCTTGGTCAGCTCGCGGGCGGTGTCGCCCTGCTGGGCCTGGGCGGCGACGACCAGGTCCTTGAGCGCGGTGTGGTCGGCGGTGGCCTTCTCGATCTCGGCGTGCTCGGGCAGGCTGCGACGCCGGTGGGCCAGCTGGTCGAGCTTGGAGTCGAAGGCCTGGAGGTCGAGCAGGCGGATCTGGTCGGCGGGCGCGGCGTTCAAGCGGAGAGCTCCTGTGAATCGGGTCAGGCGGGGAAGGACATGGGGGCGTGCGCGGTCCACGGGTCGGTGACCCGGTGGGAGACCTTGGTCTCCACGGCCCAGCCGCGCTGGTCGGCGGCGGCCCGCAGGGCCCGCTCGGCCAGGGTGAGCCAGGGCCACTCGGTGGCCCAGTGCGCGGCGTCGACCAGCGCGACCGGGGCCGCCTCGGCGGCCTCGGACGCCGGGTGGTGGCGCAGGTCTGCGGTGACGTAGGCGTCCACGCCGGCCGCCCGGACCTCGGCGAAGAAGCCGTCCCCGGAGCCGCCGCACACCGCGACCCGGCTGATCAGCCGGTCCGGGTCGCCGGAGACGCGGACGCCGGCGGCGGTGGCGGGCAGGCCCTTGGCGACCTGCTCGGCGAAGGCGGCGAGGGTCAGCGGGGGCTCCAGCAGGCCGATCCGCCCGCCGCCGCGGCGGCCGAGCGGGTCGGTCGGGTCCGGCACCAGCGGACCGGTGACGGTCAGGCCGACGGCCTCGGCGAGGGCGTCCGAGACCCCGGGGTCGGCGTGGTCGGCGTTGGTGTGCGCGACGTGCAGGGCGATGCCGTTGCGGATCAGCGTGTGCACCACCCGGCCCTTGAAGGTGGTGGCGGCGACGCTGGTGGTGCCGCGCAGGTAGAGGGGGTGGTGGGTGACGACGAGGTCGGCGCCCCACTCCACGGCCTCGTCGACGACGGCCTGCACGGGGTCGACGGCGAACAGGACGCGGCCGACCTCGGCCTCGGGGTCGCCGCAGACCAGGCCGACGGCGTCCCAGGACTCCGCCCACTGCGGCGGGTAGACCTCTTCGAGTGCGGTGATGACGTCGGACAGTTTCGGCACCTGTCGAGACTACCGTGCGCGCGGGGGCGGTCGGGCCCCGGCCGCTCGGTCTCGGGGGCGGTCGGGGGGTCTCCCGGGCCCGGGCTGCGGGTTCGGCCGGCGTACATGGGTGCCACCCGCGCACGGATGCTCGTCAACCCGCCACGATCCGCCGCTCGCACCCCCCGGGCGCCGGGGGCGCGGGCCGCGCACGCCGGTGCGCCGGGCGCGCGTTGCTCACACCGTGCCCTTCGCACGAATTCGAAACCCGCGCTGGATCACCCTTATGAGTGAAGTGACCGGCTGTGCGTTGAGCCTCTCCCGCCTCGAAAGTAACTTCAGTTCTGCGAACGGCAGTTGCCCCGGCCCGAGGTCGGGATCGCACTCCGTCGGCGCGGGCCGGAGCCCGCCGCACCAGGGGTTGGGCTCATCGCCCCTCATGAGGAATTGCAACGAGGGGCCGTAGCGAGGGGCTGCCACGAGCAGCACGCACCCGTGGGCGGCGGCCGATACGAAGGGATGTGGATGCGGATGATGGGGGCGGGCACATCGCTGCGTACGGCCGGGGGCCCGGGCCCGGTGACCGGCGGGCCGGACGCGGCCGGTCCGTGGCCGCAGGCGACGCGGGCGGCGCTGGCCGGCACCGGAGGCCGGGAGGGCGGCGGGGACTGGGAGGTCACCGCCGGGGGCTTCTGGTGCACGGCCAGGCCGTCCGGGTCGTCACCCTTACCCGGGCAGGGCTGGAAGCTGCACGTCAGCGCGGCCTCGGCGGTGGGAGAGGCGGTGCTCGCGGCCGTCGTGCGGGTGGTCGCCGAAGACCCGTGCACCTTCAAGTTCGCGGCCGGGGAGCAGCGGCTGCGGGAGCTCAACTCACGCAACGGCGACCGCGGTTCGGCGGGCAAGTTCATCACCGTCTACCCGGCGGACGACGGCCAGTTCCGGCGCCTCGCCGCCGCGCTCGACCGCGCGACGGACGGGCTGCCCGGACCCGTCGTGCTCTCCGACCGGCCGTACCGGCCCGGCAGCCGGGTGCACTACCGCTACGGCGCGTTCGCGGCACGCGCCGAGCTCGGCAACGACGGGGAGTACCGGTCGGTGCTGCGCGGGCCGGACGGGGAGCGGGCGGTGGACGTCCGTGGGGCCTCGTACCGGGCGCCGGGGTGGGTGCGGGACCCGTTCGCCCTGCCCTTGGGGCCCGCGACACCGTCGCCCAGGAAGCGGACCGGCGGCGTGCTGCTCGCCGGGCGGTACGCGATCACGTCCGCCGTGCGGCACAGCACCAAGGGCGGCGTGTTCCTCGGCCGGGAGGCGGCGAGCGGCGCCGAGGTCGTGGTCAAGCAGGCCCGCGCCCACATCGAGGTCGACCGCGCCGGAACGGACGCCCGCGACGCGCTGCGGCACGAGGCCGCCCTCCTGACCCGGCTGGCCGGGCGGGGCCTGGCACCGGCCGCGATAGAACTCATCGAGCAGGACGACTCGGTCTTCCTGGTGCAGGAACGAATCGCCGGGCAACCGCTGGGCAGCTGGGTCGCCACCCGCCTGCGGCGCGACGGCAGCCCCGACGTCGACTGGGCCGAGGCCGGACCGATGGCCCGGGCCCTGCTCGACCTCGTCGAGCGGGTGCACGCGGAGGGACTCGTCCTGCGCGACCTCTCCCCCGGCAACGTCATGGTGCGGCCCGACGGCGGCCTGCGGCTCGTCGACCTCGAACTCGCCGCCGAGACCGGCCGGCACGCCGGCGCGGCCGGCACCCCCGGCTACCGCGCCCCCGAACAGGGCCCGGGCCGGCTCAGCCTCGTCACGGACGGCACGTGCGTCGCCGACCCCGCCGTCGACCTGTACGCCCTCGGCGGCCTCCTCTTCCTCCTCGCCACCGGCCACGACCCGCTCCTCCCCGAGGACCTCCCCCACGCCCGCCCCGTCACCGAACGCCTGACCCGCTGGCTCACCCTCGCCGCCCGCACCGGCACCACCGCCCGCCGCCTGGCCCCGGCCGTCCTGGGGCTCCGGGCGGACACCCCGGCGGAACGCTGGGGGGTGGCGGCCGTCCGCGCGGCGGTCTTCGGCGGGGGCGGGGAGGGCACGCCGTCGGGTGCGGGCCCGACCGCCGAAGGCCGGGGCGGGGAGGGCGCGCCGTCGGGTGCGGGCCCGACCGCCGAAGGCCGGGGCGGCGAGGGCACGCCGTCGGGTGCGAGCCCGACCGCCGAAGGCCGGAGCGGGGAGGGCACGCCGTCGAGTGCATCCGGCGCCACACAGCCCCCCAGCGCGCTCCGCCCCGTCGGCGCCTCCGACCTCCTCCCCCGCGATGCCGCACCCGCCGCCGAGCAACAGGGCGGCACGCAGCCCACGGCAGGAAGCCCCGAGGCCTCCGCGCAGTCCCCCAGTGCACTCCGCCTCGCCGACGTCGTTGGCCTCCCCTGGTACGACGCTGCGCCCGCCGCCGAACGACAGGACAGCACGCAGCCCACGACCGAGAGCCCCAAGGCCGACGGCCACCCTGGGTCCGCAACCGCCCACCCGGGTGCGCAGCAGGCCGGGACGGGCCCGGCCGGAGACGCCTCCGCGCAGTCCCGCAGCGCGGTCCGCCTCGCCGACGTCGCCGACCTCCACTGGTCCGACGCCGCGCCGGCCATCGACCTCGACCGGGTGCTGACGGACGGCCTGCGGCACCTCGCCGTCACCGCCACGCCCTCACGGCGGGACCGCCTGTGGCCCGTCGTGGCGGCCGGGGAGCGGACGGATCCGTGCAACGTGCAGCACGGGGCCGCCGGGGTGCTCGCCGTTCTCGCCCGTGCCGCGCTCGTGGGCGGGCTTCCCGAAGACGACGGAACGCTCCGGGTGGCGGCGGACTGGATCGAGCGCCGCTGTGCGGCCGAGCCGGTCGTCCTGCCTGGGCTGCACTTCGGGCGGTCGGGCACGGCGTGGGCGCTCCTCGACGCCGCCCGGGCGCTCGACGACCGCGAACTCGCCGAGCGGGCCTCGGCGATGGCGCTGCGGGTCGACGTCGAGTGGCCCAACCCGGATGTCTGCCACGGCGCCGCGGGGGCGGGCCTCGCCCAGCTGCGGTTCGCCGCCGACACCGACGCCGACACCGACGGCACCGCGGCGTCCGCCTTCCTCGCCCGCGCCGCGCGCGGCGGCCGTGCGCTCCTCGCGGCCGCCCGGCGGGAGCCGTACGGGCTGGTCTGGCCGGTGCCGAGGGACTTCGACTCGGCGCTCGCCGGGATCACCCACCTCGGGTTCGCGCACGGTGTCGCCGGGGTCGGCGCCTTCCTGCTCGCCGCCGCCGAGGCCACCGGCGATCCCGCGCTCCTGGCCGGTGCCGTCGAGGCGGGCCGCACGCTCACCGCCACCGCCCGCCGCGACGGCGGCGGCGGCGCCGGCACCGGCACCGGCACCGGTCCCGCCTGGTGGCCGCAGAGCGCGGACGACGCCCCGCACATCCGGCTCCCGCACTGGTGCAGCGGCTCCTCCGGCGTCGGCACGTTCCTCCTCCGGCTCTGGCAGGTCACCGGGGACGCCACCGCCCACGAGCTGGCGCTCGCCGCCGGGCGGGCCGTGCTGGCCGGCCGCTGGCACAGCGGGGTGAGCGCCTGCCACGGTCTGGCGGGCGACGGCGAGTACCTGCTGGACCTCGCCGAAGCCACCAGTGAGCGCGAATTCCGCTCCGGGGCCGAGGAGTTGGCGCACCTGATCGCCGCCCGCTCCGCCCTCCGCGACGGCCTCGTGGTGCTCCCCGACGAGACGGGCACCGGGTGCGCGCCCGGCTACGGCACCGGCACCGCCGGCGTGCTCGCCTTCCTGCTGCGCCTGCGGCACGGCGGCCCCCGCCTCTGGGTGGACCCGGTGCCGCCCGCCACGCGCCGGCCGGCCCGCGCCACGGACGAGGTGGGCCGACCGTGAACGTCGCCGCCCCGACCCGCACCAATGCGCTGCGCCGTCTGAGCTTCACCTTCGCGCCCGACGGCAGCCACGCCGCGTGCCTCGCCTCGGCCGCCGACGGCGGCTGGTACGCGGAGAGCTGGCTCCTCCCGGCGGACGGCGGACCGGCGGCCCCGACCGCGCTGCCGCTGTCCGGCAACCGTTCGGAGAGCCTGCGCTCGCAGCTGGTCTCGCTGCCGGACGGGTCGGTCCTGATCTGCCGGCACGACGGCGAGCGGCACGACCTCGTCCACCTGTCGTCCCGCGAAGGCACGTGCACGGAAACGCAGTTGGCGACGCTCCGGATGCCCGGCCTGCGCCTCCTGCCGCTGCCGGCCGGCCGCACCGCCCCCTCCGCCCCCGTGGCGCTCGCGCTCGGCACCGACACCCGCCCGGCGACCACCGTCTGGCTGGTCCGGACGGACGGCAGCGAGCCCGAACAGGTCGCCGAGGTGCCGGGTCTGCACGGCGGCGGGGTCTGGCTGGACCACACCGGGGCGCTGCTCGCCCTGGACCGGGTGAGCGCGGGGATCGTCCGCACCGTCGTGCTGGACGTGCGCAGTGGCGCCGTCACCCCGCTGCTGGAGATCGGCGAGCGCAGCAACGACCGCCTGGTCCTGTTCGACCCCGACAGCCGCTTCGCGATGGTGCGCAGCGACGCGCCGGGCACCGACCGGCTGGGCTGGGGCGTGCTGGGCGGCGGCGAGCCGCTGCGGTTCCCGGAGCGCCTGCACGTGGCGGGGATGTTCCTGCGGCCGGTGGCGCTGCGGCAGGCGGCGGACGGGCCGCGGGTGGCGGTGCAGATCGACCACGGCGCGGGTTCGGCGCTGGCGCTGTGGCGGCCCGCGGCGGGACGGCTGGACCCGCTCCCGGTGCCGCCGGGCCGGCTCGGCGCGGTCGGGCACTGGGGGGAGGCGGGGCTGCGGATGCCGTACTCGGCGCCGGACCACCCGGCGGCGCTCGCGGCGCTGGACGTGGACGCACTGCTGGCACACGGCCCGGCGTCCCCCACGTCCGGACCGATGCCGCTGCCCCTCCAACTGGCCCCGCTGGGCTCGGGGTTGCCCGGCCCTTGGCGGGACACGGTGCTGCCGTGGCAGCCCGGCTGCGCACGCATCCCCCGTACGCAGCCGCCCGGTTGGCGGCTGGACGGCAGCACGGCACCCGGCGACGGCGGTCGCTGGCAGCCTGCCCAGAGCATCGAACTCGCGGGCCCGGCCGGGCCGTTGGAGGCCGTCGTATACGGCGGCGACGCGTGGCTGAGCAGCCCACACCTCGTCCTGGCGCTGCACGGCGGCCCGGCGGACGCCTGGCGGCTGGAGTTCGACCCGGCCCTGCAGCGGATGGCCGCGGACGGCCTGGCCGTGGTCGCGCCGAACCAGCGCGGCTCCACCGGGTACGGCGTGCCGCACGCGATGGCGATCCGCGGCGCGTGGGGCGGGCCCGACCTGGACGACGTCCTGTACCTGCTCGACGGCCTCGCGGGGCAGCGCGCGGCGCTCGGCCTGGAGCCGCCGTCGCTGTTCGGCGTCAGCTACGGCGCGTTCCTGGCCCTGCTGGCGGCGGCACACGCCCCGGCCGAGCACGTGGCGCGGTGCGCGGTGGTCGCGCCGTTCCTGTCCGGCGCCCGGCTGCTGGCCGAAGCGGCGCCCCCGGTCCGGGCGTTGACCACCCGGCTGGGCGGCGGCGAGCAGATCGCGGACGCCCGCGGGCCGCGCGACGTGCTCCAGCTCGCGCACCGGCTGAGCGCCCCGCTGCTCGTGGTGCACGGCAACCGGGACGAAGTCGTCCCGGTGAGCCAATCCCGTTCGCTGCGACACGAGTTGCTGCGGATCGGCCGGGTCGAGGGCGCAGACTTCCGGTACGTCGAGGCGGCCGGCTCCGGGCACGAGGTGCTGGCCGAGGAGGGCGCGGCCGTGCTGCACGAGCTGCTCGCCGCCTTCCTGCGCACCGGCCGGCCGGGCTGACCGGCCCCGCACGGCGACACACCCCACAGACTCCCGGGCCCGACGGCCCGGGGCACCACCCCGGCGCGGCGGACGGAGCCGCCCGGGGGCGATACCCGGCGCCCGCAGGCAGATCGCGGCGGGCGCGCACTCAAGGGGAGGAACAGATCATGGAGAACATGGTGGACTTCGAGACCGACCTCGCGGCGCTCCAGGAGCTGCCGGAGAGCGAGTCCGTCGAGCTGACCGGCCACGGCGCCGGCTGCCAGTACACCTGCCTCATCCTGACCTGCCTGATCTTCACCATCAACTGATCACGGCAGCGCCAGGGTCCTCCGATGACCCACGGGCGCCGTCCCGCCTGTCCGGACCGGCGGGACGGCGCCGTCCTTTTCCCCGACTCTCCTGCAGGAGCGCCCACTTGCCCCGCCGACCCGACGGACCGACCCTCGCCCTCGGCCTCGCGCTGCCCGTCGAGGCCGCCACCACGCTCGCCCTGCCCGCCGCCCTGGCCGGGGCCGTCGACGCCGTCCTCGCCGGCGCGGGCCGGTCCGCGACCGGCGCGTTCGCGCTGCTCGCCCTCACCGTGGGCACGGCCGCCGCCGCCAACGCCACCGCCGCTGCCGCCGGACCGGCCGGCGCGGCCGACGCCACCGCCGCCCTGCGCGGACGCCTCGTCCGGCACCTGCTCGACCTCGGGCCGGGCGGCCGGCTGCGCGGCGGGCCGCCGCCC
>NZ_JBHVPD010000042.1:43377-75845 GCF_042887525.1 Kitasatospora sp. NPDC057936 | reverse complement strand
GAGGTCGAGCGCCACGCCGGGCGCGACGCCGAGGACGCCGCCCGCCTCGCCCGCGAGGCCGTCGCGGGCGGGGCCGACGCGCTCGCCGTGGTCGGCGGGGACGGCATGGTCAACCTCGCGCTCCAGGCCGTCGCCGGCACTGCCGTCCCGCTCGGGGTCGTCCCCGCGGGCACCGGCAACGACCACGCCCGCGAGTACGGCCTGCCGCGCGACGCCCCCGAGGCCGCCGCCGACGTCATCGCCGCCGGGCGGACCCGCACCGTCGACCTCGGCCGGATCACCGGCCCGGACGGGACGGCCCACTGGTTCGGCTCCGTCCTCGCCACCGGCTTCGACTCCCTGGTCAGCGACCGCACCAACCGCCTGCGCTGGCCGCGCGGCCGGATGCGCTACAACCTCGCCATCCTCGCCGAGTTCGCCAACCTGCGCCCGCTGCCCTTCCGCATCACCCTCGCCGACGGCACCGTCATCGAGCGCGACCTCACCCTGGCCGCCGTCGGCAACACCCGCAGCTACGGCGGCGGCATGCTCATCTGCCCCGCCGCGCTCCCCGACGACGGCCTGCTCGACGTCACCCTCGTCGCCGCGATGCCCCGGCTGCGGATCGCCCGCTTCTTCCCGACGGTCTTCAAGGGCACCCACGTGCACCACCCCGAGGTGGAGACCCACCGCACCCCGTCCCTGCGGATCGAGTCCCCCGGCATCACGTCCTACGCCGACGGCGAGTTCATCGCCCCGCTGCCGGTCGAGGTCACCGCCGTCCCGAACGCCCTGCGCCTGCTGGTTCCGTAACGCACCATTCGTCGCCCGCCCACCACTCGGTCCCGCCGATCGCGGCCGCCCAGTGGTCCATCACCCGCTCGACCACCGCGCCACCGGCCGACCGCGCCACCGTCACCACGACGAACCGCCCATCGGCCGGGGCCTCGGCGTCGTCGCCCACCGGTCAGCCCACCAGTCGTTTGCGCCAGGTCAGCGGGCGTATCTCGATCGCGTGGGCGGCGTCGCCGTTCCACACTGCCGGGAGGCCGGCGTCCGCGAGGGCGGCCACCACCTCGTGGCCGACGGCGGTGGTGGTGAGCCGGGAGCCGTCGAAGCCGCCGTAGAGGAGCGAGAGGCCGTGGCCGCGGGCGGCCGACTCCGTGCACTGGGTGTGGAAGTAGACGTAGCCCCGGGCGTCGGACGCGCCCTCGGCGCCGATCTCGGCCTCGCCGCAGGTGCGGCAGCAGGTGAAGTGCTCGCGGGCCGTGATGCCCTCGGCGTCCAGGGCGGCGAAGGCGCGGGCGAGGCGTTCCGGGTCCGTCTCGCCGACCCAGCCGGTCTGCTCGCCGACGCGCTCCAGCCACAGCCGGTCGGCCAGCTGCTCGGCCTGCTCGCGGGAGACCGGACGGCTGCCCGGGGAGAGCAGGTACTCCTCGGCCTCCTCGGCCAGCGCGGCGCGGGTGGTGTAGCCGCAGGCCAGGGTGAGGCGCAGCCGCTCCTCCAGGTCGCGGCGCTCGCCGGCCGGCAGGTCGAGCGGGGGCACGGGCTCGGGCGCCGGGCCCGTGCCGAGCGGCTTCCAGTCCAGCCCCTCGCCCCAGCCGGGCTCGCGGCGCGCCCAGCCGAGCATGGCGGCGACGACCGGCTCCGGCCGGTCGAGCGTGACCCCGTAGTGCCGGTCGGCGGAGCCGTCCCGGTGCTCCAGGGAGTAGTCGCCGCCCTCGGCGTGCCAGACCTGGATGTAGACGTCGGGCAGGTCGGGCACCCGCTGGACGACGACGAAGTTGTCCCCGTCCGCGCCCAGCCGCCCGACCAGCGCGCCGAGGGCGTCCGCACCCGCCCCGACGTGCCGTGTCCCGTCGTTCTCCTGCACCGTGATCGCCAACATGGGGCCACCCTGGCACACGCCACCGACAACGCCGCTGACGGTCGGTCAGCGCGGGGCCTGCCCCCGGCCGGGCGCTCACACGCCCCGGGTCGCCTTGATGCGCCCCTCCCCGATCGCGGCCACCAGTTCCGCGTGGTCGAGCTTCGTGCGGTCCGCGTACAGCACCGCGAAGTCGGCGATCGCCTCCGCGAAGGTGTCGGCCGCGCCGAGGTAGCCCGCGATGGCGAGCCGGTCGCCGGTGCGGGCGTGGGCGCGGGCGAGGGTGCGGCCGCACAGGTCGGCGTAGGCGCGCAGGCCGGCCGGGGCCATGTCCGCGACGTCCGCCGTGCCCTTCATGTCGCGCAGCTGGCGGGCGTAGAAGTGCCGCCCGGCCGGGCCGGTGGTCCAGCCGAGGAAGATGTCGCTCGCCGCCTGCATGAGGTGCTGGCCGGTGACGACGCGCCGCCCGCCGTGGTGCGCGGCGACCTCGGCGTCCACCCGCGTCGCCGGCAGGTGGTCCTCCAGCACCGAGCGCCCGGCCTCCTTGAGCTGGAGGAACAGCGGGTCGCGCCCGTCCCGGCCCTCCAGCAGGACGACGTAGCAGCGGGTGCCGACGCTGCCCACGCCGACCACCTTCACCGCCGCGTCGACGAAGCGGAAGCGGTCGAGCAGGACCCGGCGGTCCTCGGCGAGGGTGGCCCGGTAGTCGCTGTACACCTTGCCGACGGAGCGCAGTTCGGTCTTCGACACCGGCTCGATCAGCGGCGGGGCGCTGACGATGCGCCGCCGTCCGTCCCGCTCCTCGGTGAGCTTGCCGAAGGCCTGCAGGCTGGTGCGGCGCCGGGCGGCGGCGAGGTCCGCCTCGACCCGCCGGCGCTGCTTGCCCCGGTGCACCAGCGGCAGCAGGTCGGCGCTGTCGATCCGGCTGTACCAGACGTCGAGCTCGCGCAGCCCGGCCAGCCGGCGCAGCGCGGCGGCGTAGCCCAGGGCGGCGCTCAGCGCGGCCCGGCGCACGCGCTCCTCGTCGTGCCCGTTGTCGCGGGCGGCGACGGCGACGCTGGCGGCGAGGCGCTTGACGTCCCACTCGAAGGGCCCCGGGTACGTCTCGTCGAAGTCGTTGACGTCGAAGAGCAGGGCGCGCTCCGGCGAGGCGTACAGGCCGAAGTTGACCAGGTGGGCGTCGCCGCAGAGCTGGACGGTCAGGCCGGTGTCGGGCCCGGCCGCGAGGTCGGCGGCCATCACGGCGGCGGCGCCGCGCAGGAATGTGAAGGGGGTGGCGGCCATGCGGCCGTAGCGGATCGGCAGCAGCCGCGCGACCCGGTCCTCGCCCTGCCGCTCCAGCACCGCGACCGGGTCGGGCCGGTCGGCGGCGGGGATCCAGCGGCCGTGGGCGGAGCGGGAGACCCGCTCGCGGGCGGCCCGGCCCTGGCGGCGGCGTTCGGCGGGCGTGGTCATGCGCGGCTCCTCGGTCGGCCTCGGCGGGTACCCCTCCGGGCGACGCTAGGCGACGGCCGCCGGAGGGCGCACCGCGCGCCCTCCGGCGCTGCGCCGAACGGATGATCCCCCGGTTCCGGCGGGGGCATGCCCGGTCCCCGTTCACCGGGGCGGTTTCCGGACGTCACCTCCCGGTCGCCGAGCGGTGACGGTGCTTGGGAGGTGAGTCCGGAGGGTGAGTCCCGGAGGGTGGATCACTGCACGGCGAAGTCGGCCATCATCGCCATGTCCTCGTGCTCCAGGTTGTGGCAGTGCAGCATGTACGTCCCCGCGTAGTCGGTGAACCGCACGAGCACCTCCATCACCTCGGCCGGCCGCAGGTCGACGGTGTCCTTCCACCCGGCGTCGTACGGCCCCGGCTCCTTGCCGTTGCGCGACAGCACCTGGAAGTGGTTGAGGTGCACGTGGACGGGGTGGTGCAGGTCGGTGGAGAAGCGCCAGATCTCGGTGGCGCCGAGGGCCGGGGCCGCGACGGAGCGGCCCGGCTCGTACGGGTCCCCGTTGATCGTCCAGCCGTCGCCGCGGCTGCGCCGGAAGGTGAAGTCGCGGGTGGTCGCGGCGGCGGAGGCGTCGAGTTCCTCGATCGTGGACAGCCGCTCGGGCACCGTCGCGTCGTCGGAGACCTGCCGGGAGGAGACGTCGAAGCGCATGACCTCGGCGGTCCGGCCGCTGCCGAACCGGTTCAGCAGGCGCACGGCGGTGCCGGGCGGGTAGCGGGAGAAGTCGACGACGACGTCGAAGCGCTCGGCGGGGGCGATCTCCAGCGCGTCGTGGGCGACGGGCGCCGCCAGCAGGCCGCCGTCCGAGCCGATCTGGACGAGGGCGTCGCCGCCGGACGGCTGGGGGTCGAGTTCGAGGCGGTAGAGGCGGGCGTTGGAGGCGTTGAGGAACCGCAGCCGGTAGCGCGCCCGGTCGACGTCGAGGCGGGGCCAGGGCGCGCCGTTGACGAGGATGACGTCGCCGAGGACGCCGTTCGCGTAGTCGGCGGTGACACCGGGCCGGTCGGCCCCCACCGCCGGGTACCGGAACGAGCCGTCCTCGGCGAAGGAGCGGTCGGCGAGCATGAGCGGCAGGTCGCGGTCGCCGTGCGGCAGCGGCAGGGCGGCCTCCTCGTCGTCGTGGACGAGGTGGAAGCCGGCCAGGCCGCGCCAGACGCCCGGGCCGGTGAAGCCCATCCGGTGGTCGTGGTACCAGAGGGTGGCGGCGCGCTGGTGACCCGGATAGGTGTGGACGCGCTCGCCGGTGACGGACTTCCCGGCCGCGTGGTGCTCCATGCCGGGCATCCCGGCCATGGCGTCGGCTCCGGCGCTCCCGCTCGACCCGACGGGCAGCAGCAGGTCGACCGGGTAGCCGTCGCTGTCGGCGGGGGTGTGCCCGCCGTGGAGGTGGACGACGGACGGCACCGGCAGCTCGTTGCGGTGCTTGACCACCGCCGCCCGGCCGGAGCGGGTGACCACCGTCGGCCCCGGAAAGCTGCCGCCGTACGTCCAGGCCTCGGTCCTGACGCCCGGCAGGATCTCCAGCTTGGCGACCTGCTGGACGATCTCGTACCGGTCGCCCGTGTCGTCGCCGCCGACCGGCTTGAGCACCGGCGGCACCGGCAGCGGCACCTGGAACGCCGGCGGCAGTTCGAGCCCGCTGCTCAGCAGCCGGCCCGGGCGGCCCTCGGCCAGCAGCCGGGCCGCGGAGGGGGCCGCGACGGCGGCCAGCGCGCCCGCGCCGAGGACGGAGGCGCCGATGCCGAGGAAACGGCGGCGGTTCACTTGGCCACCTCCACGGGCCCGCCCGGCCTGGGCAGCCGCCCGCTGCCGTCCGGCCCCGGCTCGGCGACGGCGGCTCGGGCGGGCAGCGGCTCGCGCCAGGCGCCGACCAGCGCGAACAGGATGCCGCTGACCAGCAGGACGCCGAGCGTGACGTGCACGCCGAGGGCCCGGCCGTAGCCGGCGGTGATCTGGCCGATGACGGCCACCGTCAGGACGGCGGTGCTCCACAGCGGCCACAGCGGCCCGCGCCCCGGCCACCGGACCAGGACGGCCACCGCGAGCTGCAGCACGACGACGGTGGCCAGCGTCATCGCGTTGCCCTCGTGGTCCTTGAGGGACTCGTAGGTGCCGTTGAGGAAGCTCCCGGCCAGCATGACCTGGAGGACGGCCAGCAGGCCCAGCGTGGTCGAGGTGACGCGCAGGAGGATCAGCGGCCAGCGGGGCGCGGGGGCCGCGGGAGGACTGGTCATTCCGGGCTACTCTCTGCTCGGCGGGTGGGGCGGGGCGGGCGAGAGCGTAGCTGATCCGGCATCACGATCACGGGCAATAACGGGGGTTGGGCATCCGAGTGATCCCTTTGCGCCCGTTCGGGCCGCCGGATGTCACCCGGTCGGGGGACGGGACGGCCACGGAGGCGCCCTCGCCCCCGGCTCACACCGGGTCGGCCGCCACCCCCTGGTAGGCGGCGCGGAGTTCGTCGAGGACGGGGTGGTCCGCGTCGAACCGCGTGCCGTCGATCGCCGCCACCGGGCGGACGCCGACGCCCGCGTTCACCGCGAACGCGGCCTTGAACCGGTCGACCTCGACGGCGTCCACCGGCCCGCGCCCCTGCGGCCCGCCGTACGCGCGGGCGAGCAGCGCGGCGGTGACGCCCGGCAGGCTCGGGCCCTGCGGCCAGACCACGCGGCCGCCGTCGTCGACGAAGCCGACGTTCCAGGTGGCACCCTCGGTCACCCGGCCCGCCGGGTCCACCAGCAACGCGTCGTCGAACCCTGCGAGTTGGGCGCTGCGACGGTGGCGGATCAGGCCGAACAGCCCGACGTGCTTCACCTCCGGCGCCTCCCGGACGTACGCGACCGTGCGCACCCGCAGCGGGCCGGGCGCGGCGGCCGGGGCCGGGCGGGTGGTGACCAGCAGGCTCGGCGCGGCCGGCCCGGACGGGCGCTCCAGGCCGAGCTCCGGGTCGTAGACGGTGACCCGGACGATCGCCTCCGCGCCGTCCGGCGGCAGCACCGCGCGGATCCTCTCGCGCACGACGGCCGGGTCCAGCTCGGCGCCGAACAGCGCCCGGCAGTCCCGGACCAGCCGATCCAGGTGCAGCGCGAGGCCCCGGACCCGGCCGATCCCGACACGCAGGGTGGTGAAGTGCCCGTAGTTCAGCAGCCCCAGCGCCGCCACCCGCGCCGCGTCGGCGGGGGCGCCGTCGATCTCGATCTCAGCCATGGTCCGAGTCTGGCAGGACCCGGGCGCGATTCCGCCTAGTGCCGTGGCCCCGGACCCCTGTCCCTGGACCCCCGGCTCTGCCCCCGGCCCTGGACTCCCGACCCTAGGGACAGACCGGGCGGTACGGCGTGACGACCCGCCGGCCCGCCGCCGCGGCCAGCTGCTCGAAGTGCTCGATCTTGTACGCGAGCCCCTCCGGCTCGCCGGTGTCCGCCCAGCGCCACGCCTCCGCCCACCACTGCGGCCCGCGCACCAGCGGGCGGCCGGCGAGCGCCAGGTGCAGCGCGAGCGTCGAGCGCGCGTAGCCGTGCACCCAGCCGTCCGTGCCGCGGTAGGCGGCCGTCTCGTCCAGTCGCAGCCAGCGACCCTCGCGCCCGGCAGCCAGCAGCGGCACCCAGCCCTGCGCGCCGTCCTCCACCAGCAGGAGCAGCCGCCCGTCCTCCTCCCGCACGCGGTAGGGCGGGAGTTGGGGCATCCGCGCGAGGGCGAGCGAGTGCTTCCAGCCGACCACCCACAGGCCCCGGCGCAGGTAGTAGCGGACGGCGTGCTGCCAGGTCCAGTGCGCCTCCAGCCGGTAGCCGGGCAGGCCCTCGGCGACCGCGGCCCCGTACACGTCCGCCAGCACCCCGGCGGCCAGGCCGCACCCGCGGGCCTCCGGCCGCAGGTAGAGCGAGGAGACGGCGAGCTGGCCGGGCCCCCGCGTCCAGTTGTCGACGGCGACCGTCCCGGCGACCGCGCCGCCCGGGCCCAGCACCCAGTACCGGCGCCGGTACAGCTCGCCGCCCGGCCACTCCCGGCCGCTCTCGCCCAGCCGCTCCCGCCACCGCCGCTCGGCGTCCGGCGCGAGGGCGTCCGGGTCCACCCGCTCCCCCAGCTCGCCCTCCACCAGGGACGCCAAGTCCCAGAGCGCGAAGCGCCGTTCGTCCCCCTCGGGCACCACCGTCAGCCGCGGCCCCGCCGCCAGCCGATCCTGCGCCCGTTCCACCGCTGCATCCCAGGACCTCACCACACGGCCACGATAGACCTGCGGCGGGCACGGATCGTAATTCAGTAGACACCGAACGTCAGATCGGATACGAATTCAGCCGTCCGCTTCGTACCGGGGAAGGGGGTTCCCGATGTCTTCCGTCCGCCAGTCAGCCGTCCGTCAGTCAGCCGTGCGTCCGTCAGCCGTCCGTCCGTCAGCCGTGCGCCGCCTCGGCGCCCGCCTTCTCCGGGGCCTCCGTTCGGCTCTCCGCCGGTGCCTTCGCCCGCGCGGGCCGGGTCAGCACGACGGCGGCGATCACGGCCACGCCGCCCACGACGGCGTTCCAGCCGACGGGCTCGGCGAGGAGGGCCGCGCCCAGCACCATCGACCAGACCGGCGTCACGTAGGTGACGGCCGAGGCCACCGCGGTGCCCGCCGCCCGGACGAGGCCCAGGTTGAGCACGTACGCGAAGCCGGTGCCGGCCGCGCCCAGCACGAGCAGCGCGGCCGCGGCGCCCGCGCCGGGCCAGTGCGGCGCGCCCGCGCCGAGCGGCGCCACGACGGCCAGCTCGGCCGCGGCGCAGGTGATCTGAGCGGCCGACAGCGCCGTGACGCTGTGCGGCCGGCCGCTCAGGAAGCGTCGCAGGTAGGCGAAGCCCGCGCCGTAGCAGCACGCCGAGCCCAGGCAGGCCAGCCCACCCGCGAGCTCGCCCGAGCCGATGCCGCGCCAGACGCCGAGCACGGTCAGCACACCGGCGAAGCCGAGCGCGAGACCGCTCAGCCGGCGCGCCCCCGGGCGGCGCTCCTCGGCCACCGTGGCCACCGCGAACAGCAGCGTGAACAGCGGCGTGGTCGCGTTCAGCACTCCGGCGAGCACCGAGCTGACCTTCGTCTCGCCGAACGAGAAGAGCGTGAACGGCACGGTGTTGAGCAGCACCGCGACCACCGCCGAGTGGCCCCAGACCACGCGCTCGCGCGGCACCCGCTCGCGCCGCAGCACGAGGATCGCCCACAGCGTGGCCGCCCCGAGCAGGCTGCGCCACAGCGCCACCCAGACCGGCGGCACCCCCGCCGTCACCGCGACCTTGATCAGGGCGAAGCTCGCGCCCCAGATCGCCGACAGCACCACGAACCCCGGCCACCAGCGCCGCGCTCCGACCACGTCCGTCCTCCCCGCTCCTCAGTCCGGGACGGTCCTCTCCAGAACAGTCCGCGCCAGGACGGTCCGCGCGGTCCGCGCCGGACCGTCCGTCCTGGACAGAGGGTGGCCCTGCCGGGGAACATGAGTCCAACAAGTGATGATGCCGGATGGATGAGGAAGTCTCATGGCTTCGGAGGTCAACCTCGCCCAGCTCAGGGCGCTGATCGCGGTCGCCGACACCGGCGGCTTCGGCGCCGCCGCCGACGACCTGGGCATCACCCAGTCCGCCGTCTCGCACGCGGTCGCCGCCCTGGAGCGCACCCTCGGCGCGCCCGTCCTGCACCGCGGCAGCCCCGCCCGGCCGACCCTGCTGGGCGAGCAGATCCTGCCGCACGCCCGCACGGCGGTCGCCTCGGCCTCCGCCGTCCGCGCCATCGCCACCCGGCACTCGGGCGGCCTCACCGGCACCGTCCGGCTGGCCGCGCCCACCACTGTCTGCCAGGTGCTGCTGCCCGGGCTGCTCCGGGACTGGGCGGCGGCGCACCCGCAGGTGACGGTCCGGATCTTCGAGGGCGAGGACGCCGAGCTGGCCGTCTGGCTGGAGGCGGGCACGGTCGACGCCGCCGTCCTGGTCGACGCCGGACCGCTCCCGCCCGGCGCGGTCTCCCTCGGCGCGGACTCCATGCACGCACTGCTCCGGCAGGACCACCCCCTCGCCGAGCAGGAGTCCATCCACGTCGCGGACCTCGACGACGACGACTTCCTGCTCTCCGAGGGCGGCTGCGAGCGCCACATCCGCGAGGCGTACCGCCGGGCCGGCACCCGCTTCACCCCGCGGCACCGGATCCGTGACCTCAACACGCTCATCGGCATGGTCCACGCGGGCGTCGGCGTCTCGGTGATTCCCGCGCTCGCGCGGACGATGATCCCGGCGGGCTGCGTCCTCGTCCCGATCCGGCCCGCCGTCCACCGCACCCTGACGCTCACCGGACCGGCCGGCCGGCCGTGGTCCCCCGCCGTGAGCGGCCTGCTCGCTGCAATGCCTTCGGCTGCAGTGTCCTCGGCTGCGCTGTCCTCGGCGCCGGCGTCGTCAGCGCCGGCGGCGGAGGTCCTCTCGGAGGCGTGAGCCCGGCGGGCTGGGCTCCGTGGGCTGGACTCGACAGGATGGGCTCGGCGGGCCGGGCGCGGCACATTTCTGCGGTCGGGGCGTCCTCGGTGGAACGTTTCGCGGATGGAGGGCCGACCGGCTGGATCCGGCGGCACACCGGCCGCAGGGTGGCGGGCGTTGCAGTCCGCCCTCCGAGGGAGCCCCGTTGTCCACCACCGCACCGCACCACCGCCGTTGGGCGGCACTCGCCGCGCTGCTCACGGCCGAGGCGATGAACCTGCTGGACGCGACGATCGTCCAGGTCGCCGCGCCCCGCATGCGCGCCGAGCTCGGCGGCCCGGTCTCCGCCGTGCCGTGGCTGACCTCCGCCTACACCCTGCCGTTCGCCGTCCTCCTGCTCACCGGCGCCCGGCTGGGCGACCGGGCCGGACGCCGCCGGGTGTTCCGCATCGGAGTCACCGGCTTCCTGCTGGCCTCCCTGGCCTGCGCCGCCGCGCCCACCCTCGGAGCGCTGATCGCCTTCCGGGCCGTCCAAGGCGCGGCGGCGGCGCTGATCGTGCCGCAGACCATCGGCCTCATCAAGGCGATGTTCCGCGGCGACGAGACGGCGAGGGCGCTCGGCAGCATCGGCCCGGTGATGGGGCTGGCGGCCGTGTGCGGCCCGGTCCTCGGCGGGGTGCTCACGCACGCCGACCTGTTCGGGTCCTCGTGGCGCGCGGTCTTCCTGGTCAACGTGCCGCTCTCGCTCGCCGTCCTCGCGCTCGCCCCGCTGCTCGCAGAGGACCGCGCGCCCCGGCGTCCCGGCCTCGACCCGGCGGGCACGGCACTCGCCGTGCTCGCCACCTCTCTGCTCGTGCTCCCGCTGCTGCGCTCCGGCGGCGGTCTGACGGACGGTCCGGCGCTCGCCTCGCTCGCCGCCGGGTGCGCGCTCGCAGTGGTCTTCGCCGCCCACCAGCGCCGTGGCGGGCGGCGCGGGCGCGGCACGCTCGTGGAGACCAGCCTCTTCGCGTCCGCCCGCTTCCCGGCCGCGCTGGTGTGCTCCGCGCTGTTCTTCGGGGCCGGCACCGGGCTCACGCTCGTCGTCGTGCTCCAGCTGCAAGTCGGCTCCGGCGCCGACGCGTTGACCGCCGGGCTGACGCTCCTGCCGTGCTCGGCCGGGATGGCCGCGGCGTCCTGGTGCGCCGGCGCGTACCTGGTCGGCCGGTACGGCTCGCGGGTGCGCAGCGCCGGGCTCGCGGTCATGGCGGCGGGCGTCCTGATGACCGCCGGGGCGTTCGGCGCGGGCGGCCACCCGGCGCTGCTGCCGTGCGCGCTCGCGGTCGTCGGCGTCGGGCAGGGCCTGTTCACGCCGTCGTTCTTCACCGCCGCCCTGCATCCGCTACGGCCGCAGGAGATCGGCTCCGCCGCCGGACTCCTCAACGCCGTCCAGCAACTCGGCACCACCCTCGGCGTCGCCGCGCTCGGCCGGATCTACCTCGCGTCGGCGGACACCGCCGGGGCGCAGCGGGCCTGCTGGGCGGGCCTCGCCGCGCTGGCCCTGGTCGCGGTGGCCGGGCGGGCGATGCGCACGGGCCGCGGCCCGGAGGCGGTCAGCGGTCCGGAGGCGGTCGACGGGCCGGAGGCGGTCGGAAGCCCGGACGCGGTCGACGGGCCGGACGCGGTCCGAAGCCCGGGGTCGAGCCCGGCAGAATCGGAGGCCGCTCCGGAACAGGCCACCGAACCCCTGGAACCTACGCATGCTCGATGAGCTCGACCGCGCACTCGTCCACGCCCTGCGGATCGACGGCCGCGCCCCGTTCGGCCGCATCGCCGCGGTACTCGGTGTCTCGCCGCAGACCGTAGCCCGCCGCTACCGGCGACTGCGCGCCGAGGCCGGCCTGCGGGTCGTCGGGCTCGCCGACCCGCACCGGGCCGGGCGCACGCAGTGGTTGCTGCGCCTCACCGCCGCTCCGCACGCCGCCCAGGGCGTCGCCCGGGCCCTGGTGCGGCGCGGCGACACGGCCTGGGTGCACCTCACCTCCGGCGGCACCGAGATCACCGCCGTCGTCGAGACCACGCCCGGCGACGACGGCCACGCCGTGCTGTTGCGCGACGTCCCGCGCACGGCCACCGTCACGGCCGTCTCCGCCCACTGCCTGCTGCACACGTACCGCGGCGGCCCCACCGTCTGGCCGGGCGGGGCCTGCACGCTCAGCGAGGAGCAGCAGGAGCTGCTGCTCCCGCCCGTTTCCGGACCCGCCCCTGAAGCCGTCCCAGGCACTCCGCCGTTCCTCGATGCGACCGACCGGGCTCTGCTGACCGTGCTCCACCACGACGGCCGCGCCGCCCTCGGCGAGCTCGCGGCCGCCACCGGCCGCACTCCGGCGACGGTCGCCCGCCGCCTCGCCGAACTCCGCGCGGACGGCAGCGTCTTCCTCGACGTCGAGCTGGACCCCCGCCTGCACGGCGCCGGCCTGCACGCGCTCCTGTGGATGACCGTCGCCCCCGCGCACCTGGACCGCGTCGCCCTCGCGCTCACCGGTCACCGCGAGCTGGCCTTCATCGCCGCGACGACGGGCCGGACCAACCTCGTCGCCACCGTCCTCTGCACCGACCCGGCCGACCTGCACCGCTACCTCACCCGTCACCTCGCGGCGCTCCCCGAGATCACCGCCCTGGAGTCCACGCCCGTCCTGCGGACCCTCAAGTCCTCCGGACCGATCCCACCGCCGCCCACCCGGACCTCCCACTGACGCCCCGGGTCACGGCCCGCCGTGCCGCACGGGCGGCTACCATCGCCCCTATGCCTCCGCAGGACCGCCACTCTCCTACCGAGCCGGTGCCCGGGCACCCTCGACGGGGGTGCTGCGGTGTGGTACCGCACGGTCGACCAGCCAGCCAGCCAGCCAGCCAGCCAGCCAGCCAGCCAGCCAGCCAGCCAGCCAGCCAGCCAGCCAGCCAGCCAGCCAGCCACGGCGGTGGGGCCGGCGCCGGCGCGGGTGCTGTTCGCCGCACGGTCGGCGGCCGCACTGCACCGGCTGCTGGATCTGCTGCCCGTATTCGAGGGTGACGACCGGGTCCGCTGCCGGTTCACCCTCGTTCCCGGTTCGGAGTTCGACACCGACGCGCTCGCGGCCGTCGACGCCGCCGGAGCCCGCTGCCTCCCGTGGTCCGAGGCCAGGGCCGCGGACCACGACCTGATCCTGACGGCCAGCCCCAAGGGCGGACTCGGCGACCTGCGCGGCCACCAGGTGCTGCTCCCGCACGGCGCGGGATTCAACAAGGCGCTGCCGGACGAAGGCTCGCCCGTGCTGCCGTCCGGCCTCGATCCGGCGTTCCTGCTCAGCGACGGCCGGCCGACCGCGACGTTGCACGCCCTCGCCCACCCCTCCCAGGTCGAGCGCCTGGCCGCTCAGCTCCCCTCCGCCCGCGGCCACGCCATCGTGGCGGGGGACCCGACCCTCGACCGGATCCTCGAATCGCTGGACCGCCGCGATGCCATCCGCGCCGCACTCGGCACCGGGGCACGGCGGTTGGTTGTGCTGTCGTCCACCTGGGGCCCGGAGTCCCTCCTGGCCCGCCGCCCGGGGCTGCCCGCGTCGTTGGCGGCCCGGCTTCCGCACGACGCCTACCAGCTGGCGCTGATCGTGCACCCCAACGAGTACAGCCGCACGGGCGCCTTCGATCTGGTCCGGCAGCTGCGGCCCGCCCTGGACGCCGGCCTGGTCCTGGCGGCGCCGTACGAGGAGTGGGCGGCACTGCTGGTCGCGTGCGACGTCGTCGTCTCCGACCACGGGTCGGTAGCGTTGTACGCGGCCGCCCTGGACCGGCCCGTCGTGGCCGGGTGCGTCGGCGCGAGCGAGCTCATCCCGGGCAGCCCGATGGCCGAACTGCTCTCCTCCGTACCACACTTGGACCTTGACACCGCAGCCGTCGCGCTGGCCTCGGCCGAGCCTGCGCGCACCCGCCGCTTCGCCGAGCAGGCCTTCGCCCTCACCGGGGAGTCCCTGGAGACGCTCCGCGCGGAGCTCTACAAATTGCTCGGGCTCTCCCCCTCTCCGTACCCCGTCCGGTCGCGCCCGCTTCCCGTGCCGGGACCGGCCCGTACGGCGCCGCACGCCCCGGCCGCGTTCGCCGTCCGGGCCGTCACCGAGGGGCGGCGCGTCACGGTCGAACGGCTGCCGCCGTGGACCGACCTGCCGCTCCACCACCGCGCCGCCGAGTACGGGCGGGCCGGCGTGCGCCAGCTCCAGAGCGCCGCGCTGATCTACCAGCGATGCGGAAACGGTTCCTCGGACCAGCCCCGGACGAACGAGCCCTCTCCGAACCAGCACCACACGAACCGGCACCACACGAACTGGCACCACACGAACTGGCACCAGGAGTACCGGACGGCCGCCGACCGGACGGCGGAGGTGCTCGACGAGTACCCGGGCTGCCGCACCGCGGCCGTCGTCCTCTCCCCCTCCGCCTGTCTCGTCCGACGCGACGGCGCGGAGCCGTTCACCCTCCGCATCGGTCCCACCCGGGCCGGCACCCGGATCCGCCTGACCGACCCGGCCGCCGCCCTCTCCGCCGTCCACGCCTGGCTGGGCGCCCACCCGCTCGCGCTCCCCAGCACGCTCACCGCCCGGATCGGCGACACGGACTACCGCGTCGACCTGACGCCCGCCACCGAGGCCGAGCTGGCTCACCCCGCCTGACGGCCCGCGATCTCCGCCACCTCTGTGCGATAGCCCTCGGCGCGGGCAGCGTCGCCACCCTCCTCGCAGAAGGCCACCAGCGTCTCCAGCACCCGCAGTTCGTCCGCCGCCGACCTGCGCGCCCTGGCCCCGGCGAGGGCGGCCTCGTACAGGCGCGCGGCCTCCTCGCGGCGGCCGGTCCGCCGCAGCGCCACGCCCAGTTCGAAACCGGTGCGCGAGGACATCCGGTCCCGGCCGAGCCGCAGCGCGGTCTCGTGCGCGTCGCTCAACAGCTCCACGGCGCGGTCGAGTTCGCCCATCGCCACGGCCCCACGGCCGATCAGGTAGGTCTGGAGCATCGCACCGTACTCGTTGCCGATCGCCCGGTGCACCTCGCGCGCGGCCTCGAAGTCGGGCACGGCGACGGCCCAGTTCCCCTGGACGGAGGCCAGCTTGCCGCGGAACTCGATCGCCGAGGCGTACAACTTCCGTTCGTCGTCCCGCTCCCCGAGCAGCCGGCCGCGCCGGATCGCGGCCTCGACCTCCTGCCGCGCCTCCGGGTACCGGCCCTGTTCCCAGAGCGGACGGGCGAGTTGGCAGTGCATCCGGACGATCCCGGCGGTGGAGTCCGCCCGCTGGGCGGAGGCCAGACCGTGGCGGAACGCGTCGATGACGTCGGCGTAGTGCTGGTGGTCGAGGAAGTGCGTCCAGAGCGGTTCGCACAGCGCGACGGCGTCGTCGTCCAGGCCGTCCTCGTGGGCGATCCGCACGCAGCCGAACAGGGAGAGGTGCTCGCGCTCCAGCCAGTGCATGGCCGCGTGCTTGTCGGTGAACTCCAGGTCCGGGACGTCGGCCAGGCCGGGCTCCTCCGGCGCCGGGCCCGAGACGGTGAGCCGGCTGCCCGCGGCGAGGAGGTCCGCCCTGGCCGCCTGGCGGCGCAGCCAGCGCACCAGTCTGCGCCGGACGTCGCCCGGGGCGTCCACGCCCGCTCCCGCATCCGCACCCGCGTCGGCACCCGCGCCCGCACCCGCGTCGGCACCCGCGCCCGCACCCGCGTCGGCCCGGCGGAGCGCGTGACCGCGCAGCAGGTCGTGCATGCCGAGGCCCCCGGGCCGGCGCAGCAGCAGGCCGGCCTCCTCCAGCTCGTCGACCGCGTCCTCGGCCCGGTCCAGCCCGGAGCCGAGCAGCGCGGCGGCGACCGGGACGGTGACCACCGGGCCGGGGTGGTGCGGCAGGGCCCGGTACAGCCGGGCCGCGGCGGGCCCCAGACGCGCGTAGGCGGCGTTCCAGACCGCTTCGACCACGGGGACGCCCTCCTCGCGGAGTCCGGCGGTGAGTTCGTCGATCAGTCGCCGCAGATCCCGGTTGCGGCGCTTGCGCAGCAGCCGCCCGGCCACCAGGATCGCGGCGGGCAGGCCCGCGCAGCACCCGGCCAGTTCGGCGGCGGCCTGCGGGTCGTCCACGAGCCGGGGGTCCTGGACGGCGGCGCGCAACAGGCCGGTGGCGTCCTCGCCGGAGAGCGGGCCCAGCGGCAGGTCGACGGATCGCGTGCCGTCCAGGTCGGCCAGGCGGGCGTGGCTGGTGACGATCACGACCGCGGCACCGGAGGAGGGCAGCAGCGGACGGATCTCCGCGCCGCTCTGGGCGTTGTCGATCACGAGAGCCAGCCGCTTGTCCTGGGTGGCCGCCCAGTACTCGCGGCGCCGCTCGGCGAAGCCGGCCGGCAGGGCGTCGCCGCGGCCGAGGGAGCGGCAGAGGCCGCCGAGCGCGTCGGCCACCTCGACGGCGCCGTCCCGCCGCAGGTCGTTCAGGTCGACGTGGAACACACCGTCGGGGCAGCGGCCGAGGCGCCGGAGTTCGCGGGCGAGGCGGAAGCCGAGTTCGGTCTTGCCGATGCCGCCCATGCCGCTGACGCACACCACCAGGGGGCCGTCGGCCGGTCCGTCGACTGCCGGCCCGCCGTGACCACCGGCGACGGCGGCCAGGACGAGGTCCTGCTCGACGGTGCGGTCCGCGAAGTGCACGGGCGGCGGGGGAAGTTGGACGGGCGAGTCCGGCTCGGCCGGCGGCGCGTGCACGCACAGGTGCTCGATGGTGTGCGCCTGGACGATGGTGCCCGCGCGCACCTGCCCGTCCACCCGGTTCGAGATCTCCTTGGCCACTCGTCAACTCTAGTGCCGACGGGGCGTGGCCACGCGGGATCGACTTGACCGTTTGGGGGTTGACCACCCTTCCGGAACAGGTCTATACCAGTGACAGTCCTCGGCGACGACCCCGTGCCGACGGACCGTTCGGCCCGCGCGCCCACCCCCACGTCCGGCGCGGACGGGCCACTTCCCCCTGCCGTTTCCTGGAAAGGCTTCCGATGGAACGCGCTCTTCCCCCACACGCCGCGCCCCATAGAGCCCCCGAGGCCCACGAGCCCCGTACCCACCGCGCGGGCCGCAGCGCCCGCCGGGCCTCGCGCCGGGCCGCCGTCGCCGTCGCCGGTGTGCTCGGCCTGGTCGCGGGCGGCGTCGCCGCCGTCACCGCCTCCGGCTCCGCGTCCGCCGACACCACCACCACCGCCGTCACCGGCCTGGGCAGCAACTGGTACGCCTCAGCGCCCTACCTGATGCCCGAGGACAACAGTCCGCCGGACGCCGCCGCGGTGATGGACGCCACCGGGCAGAAGGCCTTCCAGCTGGCCTTCATCCTCGCGCAGGGCAACAGCTGCGCCCCCGCCTGGGGCGGGACCTCCGCCATCGACTCCGACACGACGATGCCCTCGGTGATCCGGACGATCCGCGACAAGGGCGGGGACGTCTCGGTGTCGGTCGGCGGCTACGGCGGCACCAAGCTCGGCCAGGTCTGCGGCACGCCGGAGGCGACCGCCGCCGGCTACCAGCAGGTCGTCACCAAGTACCAGCTCAAGGCGATCGACTTCGACCTGGAGGAGCCGGAGTACGAGAACACGGCCGCCATCCACAACGAGATCGGCGCCGCCCGCATCCTCCAGCAGAACAACCCCGGCCTGTACGTGTCGATCACCACGGCCGGCACCAACGCGGGCACCGGCTGGTTCGGCACCCAGATGCTGGGCGAGGCCAAGTCCCAGGGCTTCACGCCGAACAACTTCTCGATCATGCCGTTCGACGGCGGGTTCAACGGCGCCGCCGCCCAGACCGACGCGCTGGTGAAGTTCAACCAGATCCTGCAGAACACCTTCGGCTGGTCCGAGGCCACCGCGTACGCCCACGAGGGCGTGTCGATGATGAACGGCCGCACCGACGCCGCCGAGTACTTCCGTCAGGCGGACTTCCAGACCGTGCTGGACTTCGCGACCGCGCACAACCTGGCCCGCTACACCTTCTGGTCGGTCAACCGCGACCGCCAGTGCCAGGGCCCGGTGGACCCGGGGCTGTCCGGCTCCTGCTCCAGCGTGGCGCAGGGCGACTGGGACTTCACCAAGTACACCGTGAAGTTCGCCGGCGCGACGCCGCCCACCACTCCCCCGAGCACGCCGCCGACCACTCCCCCGACGACTCCGCCCACGACCCCGGGGGCCTGCACCCTCCCCGCGTGGAGCGCGAGCACGACGTACACCGCGGGCAACAAGGTCTCGTACAGCGGGCACGACTACCACGCCAAGTGGTGGACGCTGAACGAGGTGCCGACCGCCAGCGGCCAGTGGGGCGTCTGGGCCGACGACGGCCCCTGCTGACGCTTCCCACTGGCGGTCCGCGTGAGGGGCGGGCCCCGGTGCTGCCACCGGGGCCCGCCCCGCCGCCGTTCGGTCAGCCCTGGTCGGCCGCGATCCGCTCCCGCAGGTCGGCCAGGATCTCCGCCGCCTCCGGCAGCCCGACCCGCCGGCAGCGGTCGGCGGCGGCGGTCAGCCGGGCCACCGCAGCCCCCGTCCGCCCGAGGTCGGTGCCCTCGATCAGCGCGGCCATCCGCACCGCCTCGGCGCGCGGCGACTCGGCCTCCTCGCCACCCTCCTCGTACACCGGGATCGCCCGCTCGGCCTCGGCCAGCGCCTCCTCGTGCCGCCCGGCGATGGCCAGGCAGCGCGCCCGCTCGTAGTGCGAACCGCCGCGCAGGAACCACGAGTTGTACGAGGCACCGGCGTGCTCGGCGGCCGCGCCGACGGCGTCCGCCTCGGCCAGCCGGGCGAGCGCGGTCTCCAGCCCCTCGCCGCCGCGGGCGCGCATCACCAGCTTGGCGAAGTCGCGCAGCGTCCCGGCCATCTGATCCCACTGCGGCGCCTCGGCGTGCGCCGCGAGGGCGCGCTCGCGGGCGGCGTCGGCCGCCTCCCAGCGGTCGGCGTGGGCCAGCGCGAGGGAGGCCTCGCAGGCGACCATGGTGTGCGTCGACCGGTCCTCCCAGCCCGCGACCGCGTCGGCGAGGCGCAGGTACTCCTCGGCCGCGTCGCGGTACTCCTCCAGCGCGAACAGTCCGCGGGCGAGGTCGAGCCGGACCTGGGCCATCAGCCGCTCGTCCAGCTCCGGGGCGGCGGCGTCGAGCAGCACCGACTCCAACACGGCCACCGCGTCGGCCGCCCGGCCGCTGCCGCGCAGCAGGTCGGCCAGCTGCAGCCGCACCTGGGCGGCCTCCTCCGCCGCCGGCCGGCCCTTGCGGTCGAAGCGCGCGGCGGCCTCCGACAGGGCCCTGATCGCCCCGCCGTCGTCGCCGGTGTGCGAGCTCGCGTGGCCGAGCATCATGTACGTCGGGGCGAACGGGTAGGAGTCGTCGCCCCAGCGGGCGGCCTCGGCCAGGGCCCGGTGGAACACCTCGACGGCCTGGGCGGGTTCGCCGCTCTGCAGCAGCACCTGGCCGAGCAGGCCGAGCACCCGCGGCGTCTGCCACGGCAGGTCGGCAGAGTCCAACTGGTCCATGACCTCGCGCAGTTCGGCCGTCGCCTCGGCCATCCTGCCCTGCCGGGCGGCGGCGTCGGCGGCGTACTGGCGCGAGGTGGCGGCCCGGCGGGCCGACCCGAGCGCGCCGCTCTCGGCCCGGTAGGCGCCGACGGCCTCCTCGAACCGGGCGACGGCCCCGGCCGGCGGCTCCGGCAGCGCGGCGATCAGGTCGTGGTGCGCGGCGAAGGCCCGGCACTGGAGCACGATCAGGTAGTCGTCGTCGGCGATCCCGCCCTCGGCCCGCAACTCCCGTGCGCGGACGAGCGCTTCGTCGAGCGCCGGCCAGTCGGGCGCCAGGCCCTCGACCTCGCCGAGCTCGACGACGAGGGTGCGGGTGCGCACCATGAGGGCCTGGCCGAGCAGCCCCTCCTGCTCGAACAAGTCGGCAGCGGCCAGCAGTTGGGCCTTACCGACGACGTGGTCGTCGCGGTCCAGCGCCTCGTGCGCGCGCTGCTCGGCGAGTTCGGCGCACAGCCGGCCCGCGGTGCCCGCCGCCGTGCCGTCCTCGTGCACGTAGCCGTCGGCCTCGAAGCGCTTGGCGATCCGGCGCCAGAGCCGGTCGGCGTCCGGGTGACCGACCAGGTCCAGCTCGCGGGCGCGGACCACGAGGGCGGCGAACTCCTCGGGCTCCGGCTCGACTTCGCGGCGCGGCGCGGGCCCGACGGCCGGGGCGCCGGCCAGCTCGGGCGCGGCGGCGGCGCGCACCCCCAGGGCGAGCGGCTCGGCGAGCAGCGGCCCGCGCTCCAGTCGCGCCCGGCGCCGGCTGCCGACCGCGTCGGTGCCGTTGCGGGCGTCGAAGCGGGCGGCCAGCGCGTCGGCCTCGGTGCGCAGGTGGGCGAGCAGCGTGTCGACCGTCCAGCTCCGGCCGGGCGGGCCGCTGACCGCGAGCTCGCCGTGGCCCTGGCGGGCGAGCGCGGCGATCAGCACCTCGACGCCGGTGAGGAAGTCGAGTCGGCCGCTCGGGTCGCCGGTGACGGCGAACAGGTCGCGGTTCTCGGAGAGGATCTCCAGGCCGCGCGGCTCGTTGCCGGACAGCGCGCAGAACTCGACGTGCTGGCCGACCGGGCGGGCCATGCCGGACTTGCCGCGGGCGAAGCGGTAGCCGACCAGGTGGCTGGAGCGGGCCTCGTCCAGGCGTCCCTCGCGCAGCAGCGGGAGCAGGGCGGCGGCGTGACTGAGGTAGGGCTCCTCGGAGCAGGTGCTGTGGCCGCCGAGGACCGGCCGCCACACCTCCAGCGCCCGGGCGTCGTCGCCGGCGCGCACGTGGTGGTTGGCGCGGGCGCGGAGCTCGCACGCGTGGCAGTCGCTCAGCTCGGTGCGCGGGCGGCCGGTCCACAGCTCGTACGCGTCCTCGGCGCCGACGCCGGTGTGCGCGGCCAGGTGGTAGCGCTGGGCGTAGTACGGCTGGAGGCCGAAGCCGGCCTTCTCGTACCGGGTGCGCATCTCGGTGTGCCAGCGCCGGATCGCCTCCAGCGGCACCTCCGGGGTGCCCGCCAGCGAGCCCGCCACCCACTTGAAGCGCCAGAACACCTGGTCCCCGGCCCACTCGCCGAAGCCGTCCGGGTCGGTGTCCCACAGCTTGAGCACACGGGCGAAGACCACCGGCGACTTGCTGCGCTCGCCGTCGTACTGGTACGCCTCCATGAGCTCCAGCAGGGCCATCGAGCGCACCCCGGTGTCGTCGAACTGCTCTGCGGCGTCGACGAGTTCCTCCGCCGCGACGGTCCGCTGACGACCGTAGGGGCGGGCGTCGTTCTCGCGCAGCGCGGCCATCACCGCGTCGGGGGTGTCCAGCATCACGCCTCCTTCGGGTCGCTGTCGGCGCCGCGGCCGTCGGCCGCCTCGTGGCCGAGCATGGCGTGGTCGAGCAGGCTGATGAACGAGCGGTTGAGCAGGGCGCTCTCGCTCGCCTTGAGCGGACGGCGGGTCATCAGGACCGCCTGCCCGTATAGCGCCTCGACCGCGGTGACGGTCAGGTCGCGGCTGCCCGCCAGCGAGGCGGCACGGCGCACCAGCGGGTTGAGGTGGTTGAGCACCAGCTGGGCGCGCGGCACCTCGGCCCGCAGCGAACCGAGGATGTCCGCCCACAACCCGTCCGCCTCGTCGGCGAGTTGGGCGCGGGTGCGCTCGTGCCGGGCCTCCCGGTTGTCCAGCAGCAGGGCCGGGGCGCTGGTCGGGTGGAAGCTGCGCAGCGCGACGTCGCAGTCGAACCGGCCGACCACCTCGCGGGCGATCGTCAGGAACGCGGCGGCGGCGAGCTCGGCGGCCGGGTCGACGGTGTCCAGGTGCGCGGTGACGGTGCCCGGGTCGAGGTCGGCGACCGAGACGCCGGGGCGGATCTCGGGCAGCCGGTGCACGAGGTCGCGGTCGTAGGTGTAGCCGCCGTTGACGACGCCGAGCCCGGCGGCGCCGGCGATCGGGGCCACCTGGCGGAACTCCTCGACCGTCCGGGTCACCAGCAGGACCGGGTGGGTGCGGGCGAACTCGTCCAGCGTGACATTACCGTCGGTGGTCTCGAACGGCAGCCACGGCAGCATGATGCGCAGCAACTCGTCGTCGTAGCGCGCGAGTTCCTTGACCGCCAGGTGATGCACGGACAGGAAGCGGTGCAGCAGCGCCGGGTCGCTCGCGGACAGGCCGGTCAGCCAGTCGCGGATCCGGGCGCCGAGCGCGTCGCGGACGGCGGCCAGCGTCTCGTCCGCGTACAGGCCCTCGCGGGAGGCGGTCGGGCGCAGGCCGTCGGTGTCGACCACGCAGCGGACGAAGAACGCCCAGTCGGGCAGGAGTTCGTCGGCCTGGTCGGTCAGCAGCATGCCCTTGAGGTGCACCCGGTGGCCGGAGCGGCGGGAGGGCGGTGCGGCGTCCGGCAGCACATAGGCGACGCCGCGCAGGCCGACCAGCGGGAGGTCCAGGTCGATGCTGTCCAGCGGGGTGAAGTCGAAGGCGGAGCGGCAGTACTCGGCCAGCGCGTCACGGCGGGCCAGCGGCGAGCCGTGCCGCTGCGCCCACGGCGGCGTCCGGTTGACGCGGTGCTCGGTGCCGTTCGCGTCGACGACCGTCACCTCCTGGCGCAGCAGGCCGCCGAAGTCCCGGGCGAGGGCCAGGACCCGGCCCGAACGCGTCCACTCGGCGGCGTCCGCGCGCGGGGCGAGGGTGACGGTGGTGCCGGGCTCGGGCCTGGCCTCGGCGGGGAGCGTGCGGATGGTGTAGCGGCCGTCGGAGCTGCCGCGCCACTCGACCACCGGCGCGTCCGGGGTGGCCGCGGAGCGGGTGACGACGGTGATCTCGTCGGCGACCACGAAGCAGGCGAGCAGGCCGATGCCGAACTGGCCGATGAAGTCGCCGCGGGCGCGCGCCAGTCCGGCGCCGTCCAGGCCGCCGTCGGCGTCCCGCTTGGAGCTGCGGCCGATGGTGGCGAGGAAGGTGTGGACGTCCGCCTCGGTGAGGCCGATGCCGGTGTCGGTGACGGTCAGCTCGTCGTCGGCGCGGACGGTGATCCGGGCCGGCGCCGCCGGGTCGAGCTTCTGGCGGGCGGTGATCGCGTCGACCGCGTTCTGCAGGAGCTCGCGCAGGTAGACGCGGGGGCTGGAGTACAGGTGGTGGGAGAGGAGGTCCACCAGGCCGCGCAGGTCCACCTGGAAGGTGTGCGCACTGGCCGGGCTCTGCGCACTCGTGGGGTTCTCGGATGGGGACACCGGGGGCTCTTTCGATTGCTGGATGGGTGAGGAGGTCCGGGGCCCGGGCGGCGCGGCGGGCGTGCGGCGCGCGGTGGCGGGCGGTGGCGGGCGGTGGCGGGCGGTGCCGGCTGTGGCCGTCAGCGGGTCGCGGTGGCCGTCAGTGGGTCGCAGCCGGCGCTATCGGGCGCAACGGTCGCGGTGGGCACGGAAGTTGGCGACCGGATCGCCGGCCAGGTAGTGCCAGGGGGACTCGGTGACGAGGCCGTCCAGGGCGTCGAACAGCCGGTGCGCGGTCTGGCGCTGGTCGGCCAGCGAGAAGGCCATCGCGAAGGCGTTGAAGGCGGCCTGCCAGCCGCGGGCCGGCGTGAAGTCCGGGTGCAGGACGGACCGGGCCGCGGCCTCCTGGAGCTCCGCGAGGACCGTCGGGCTGGTGAGGTAGGCGTGGTCCTCGCCGTCGGGCAGGTCCAGCCAGCGCTCCAGGTGGGCGAGCGCGACCAGCTCGCCGAGCTGGCTTCCCTCTGGGGCGGCGAGCATCGCCGAGCGGGCGAACTCGTGCATCTCGTCGTGCGAGCCGCCCCACTTGGCGCACAGCTGCTGGAGCCGCTGGCGGTGCGAGGCGGCGTGACCGGGCGCGCGGCGCAGCGCGGCCTCGAAGCGGCAGGTGGCGACGTCCGCGTCGAGCGAGGCGCCGCGGGCGCTGATCTGGAGGAAGTACCACGGCGCCAGCCAGCCGGGCTCGCGCTCGGCGACCTCCAGCAGCTGCTCCTCGGCGGTGTCCAGGCGCTCGTGGAAGAGCTTCCACTGCTCGTCCGTCACGTGCTTGGCGCGGGCTCCGGTGCGGGCCTCCCAGGCCCAGGTGATGTGCCGGGCGCCGGAGAGGAGGAGGGGAAGGGCGTCGTCGGGGTGGTCGGTGACCGCGCGGGCCGTCCAGGCCTCGACGCCGTCGACGTCGGCGAGGGCGCCGAGGATCCACGTCTGGTCGGCCTGGTCCTCGACGGCGGCGAGCGCGGGGCGCAGCGCCGTCCAGTCCCCGGCGGCGGCCTGGCCGAGCATCACGCGGACCGCGTCGTCGCCGAAGGCCGGGTCGAGCGCCGGGGCCGGGCCCGCGGGGACGGGGACGGCGGGCTCGGCCGTCCGCGCCCCGCGCCCGAACCCGAGCCCGCGGCGGCCGGACCGGCCCTGCGTGGCGTCCTCGCCGGAGCGGCGACGGAAAAGCGGCATCGGGTGGTCCCCCTCGAACGTGATCGGCATCTCTCGCATGGCCGCACAGTGGCCGCCCAGATGCAGTACATATCACGCGCACCCGACATCCGTTCGCGCAGCCCGCACCGGGCCTGACGAGGGGGGTAACAGATGACAACGGACAGATAACAGATAACAGATAACAGATTTCAGCGAACAGATTCTGTTATCTGTTCGCCGTTCGTTGTCCGCCCGCTCACCCGGCGGTCAGATCGGATCGCCGGACCTTCGGTTGATCCGGGCGATCCGATCGATCCGATCGACTCGGGAGACCTGGCCGGCCGACGGGCGGCCGGGCGGCCGGGCGAGCCGTCAGAGCGTGGCGAGTCCCGCGTCCGGGGTCTTGCCCGTCTGCGCCTGCTCGATCCGCTTGACCAGCATCGCCGCGAACCGCCGCGTCGCCGCGACGTCCACCGGGCCGCCCTCGGTCGTCACGCTCGCCACCACCGTGCCCGAGCGCAGCACGATGCCGACGCCCTCACTGCCGGCCAACTGCCCCTGGAACACCTGACTTTCACTCCCCAGCACCGCAGCATCCACGGCCTTGAATGGCCCGCTCCGGTACGACGCGTACGTCTCCTTGAGGCGGTCCTTCGCCGCGTCCCGGGTCGCCAGTGTGTCGATCATGAACCGGGCCACCACGTCGCCCGAGGAGAACCGGACCGACCCACTCAGCGGCTTCCCGGTGCAGGGCGCCGCCGCCGTGCAGGTGGTGACGTGGTCGGCGGTGTCGACGCGCCGCTTCTCCTCCTCCCACCCGGCCATCGTCTTGACGTCCGGCAGCACCTGGAGGACCAGCTTGTCGTCCAGCAACACGGCATCCGAGTCCGCCCCGGGCGCCCCGGCCCCGCCAGCGGCCGACGGCGGCACAGCCCCGCCGGCGCCCGCGGCCGGCGGCGTCGCGGCACCGGGTGCAGGCGCCGAGGCCGCGTCGGACGCGCCGCCCGCGGCACCCCCGGCAGCCGGACCGGACGTCTGGGCACCGGACGTGCCGGCCGCGCCGCCCGCCGCCGACGACGCGCTCGACCCCGAACTCGCCCCGCCCGCAGCGTCCTTGGTGGCGCCCTTGTCCCCCGACGCGCATCCGCCGAGCACCCCAACCAGCACCCCGACCGCCACTACGGCGGCCGTCCGCCGACCGATCCTGCCCATCGCCCGCTCCCTCCCGGTGTCCGTGACCCATCAAGATAGCCGTTCGCCCTCGGACCAGCCGCGGGCGGCCTCACCACCCGGGAACCACCGTCGCCCCAGGACCCCCAGCACCCCGGGAGCCTCACCGCCCCGGGAAACGGCACGGCGGCGGGAAACGGAACGGCGGTGGGCGGCGACCTCTCACGAGGCCACCACCCACCGCCGTCACGGTGTCACGCGGTCCGGGCGGTTCAGGCCGCCGGGGCCGGGAAGGTCGGGTACTCGACGCCCGAGATGTACTGGACGACCCGGACGACCTGGCACGAGTAGCCGAACTCGTTGTCGTACCACAGGTAGAGGATCGCGTTGTCGCCCTCGACCTTGGTGGCGCCGGCGTCCACGATCGAGGCGTGGCGCGAGCCGATGAAGTCGCTGGACACCGCGTCGGGCGAGTCGATGAAGTCGATCTGGCGCTTCAGCGGCGAGGTCAGCGAGACGTCGCGCAGGTAGTCCAGGACCTCCTCGCGGTTCGTCTCGCGCTTCAGCTGGAGGTTGAGGATGGCGATCGAGACGTCCGGCACGGGCACGCGGATCGAGCTGCCGGTGATCTTCGCCTTGAGGTCCGGCAGCGCCTTGGCGACGGCCGAGGCGGCACCGGTCTCGGTGATCACCATGTTCAGCGGTGCCGAGCGGCCGCGGCGGTCGGCCTTGTGGTAGTTGTCCAGCAGGTTCTGGTCGTTGGTGAACGAGTGGACGGTCTCCACGTGGCCGCGGACGACGCCGTACTCGTCCTCCATCGCCTTCAGCGGCGGGACGATCGCGTTGGTGGTGCAGGAGGCGCAGGAGATGATCTGCTCGTCCGGCTTGATCATGTCGTGGTTGACGCCGTGGACGATGTTCGGGACGTCGCCCTTGCCCGGCGCGGTGAGCACCACCTTGGCGATGCCGGGGCGCAGGTGCTTCGACAGGCCCTCGCGGTCGCGCCAGCGGCCGGTGTTGTCGATCAGGATGGCGTCCTTGATCCCGTACTCCGTGTAGTCGACCTTGGTCGGGTCGTCGGAGTAGATCACGGTGATCTCGTTGCCGTTGGCGATGATCTTGTTGTTCGCCTCGTCGACGGTGATCGTGCCCTGGAACTGGCCGTGGATCGAGTCGCGGCGCAGCAGCGAGGCGCGCTTCACGAGGTCGTCGCCGCCGCCGTTGCGCACGACGATGGCCTTCAGGCGCAGGCCGTTGCCCGAGGCCTTCTCGATCAGCAGGCGGGCGACGAGGCGGCCGATGCGGCCGAACCCGTACAGCACGACGTCCTGGGCGGACCGGCGCTCCAGCTTGTTCTCACCGGTGGCGCCGGCGACGGCGCGGGCGGTGAACTCCTCCACCGTCAGGCCCTGGTCGTCGGCCCGGTAGGTGCTGGCCAGCATCCCGAGGTCGATCTGCGAGGGGCCGAGGTCCAGGGCGGTCAGCGCCTGGAGGAACGGCATGGTGTCGGTGACCGAGAGCTCCTCGCCGGCTATCTGGCGGGCGAAGCGGTGCGTCTTGAGGAGGCTGACCACCGACTTGTTCACCAGGGAACGGCTGTGCAGCAGGACGGTGACGTCCTTCTCGCGGTGCAGCCGCCCGATGATCGGGATCATCGACTCCGCGATCTCCTCGCGGTTCTTCCAGTCCGTGAACACGTCGTCGTTGACAGTCACAAGTCCATCTTTCGAGCTGAGGGTGTTGCCCACATGGTAGCTTCGCGGATTTTCGATCCGGCGGCCTCCCCCGGCCGGCGCTGACCGGGCGACCCTCACGGCTCTAATTTGAACGCGTTCAATTCTCCGTGAACGCGTTCGGAATCGGCGGAGGGAGAAACGGTGGAGACAGGTCGTCGAAGGCGGCGGGCGACGGGCGGTCGAGCACGCCTTCGGGGCGCCGGTGCCGACGGCCGTCCTGGCCCAACCCGCCCTCGCGCTCGGGCTGTCCGGCTACCGCTACGGCACGCGGAACGTCCGCAGCGCGTGCCTGGCGATGGGCGCTCCCGCCCTGCTGATCCTGCTGGGCGGCTGCGCCCGCCGGAACGCCGGGCAGCGCGTCCTCGCGGAGACGCGGTGGCTCGCGCAGGCGGCGGCGCGCTGCCTCGTGTGTTGTACGACACCCTTTTACGTGCTGCTGCCGATCCGCATGGCGACGGGCGCCCGCATGCCGGACCGCGGGCGGGTGCGACCACGGGGACGTCGGCGGGATCGCGCTGGGATTCTTCCTGTGCACGGCCGTCCTGGCAGGGCCCGCGCTGGTGCTCCTGCTCCTCCTGGCTCCGCACGCACTGCGCATCCGTCCGGTCAGGCCGACCGGACGGCCGGACGGACGCGCCCGGTCAGGCCGGGGCCCTCGGCGGGATCCGCTCCCCTCCGGACAACTCGTCCACCACACGCGCGAGTCCGTCACCGCCCGGTGCCATCGGTCCGCTCGCCACGACGCTCCCGCCGATCATCACCGCCGCGTGGTCGCAGAGCCGCTCGACCGGTGCCACGGCCGCACCGGCGAGCAGCACCGAGCCGCCGGCCGCGACGAACTGCGTCAGGACGGCCCCCATGACCGCCGCCGACCGCGCGTCCACCGCGTCGAACGGCTCGTCCACCAGCAGCAGTCGGGGGGCGTGGACCAGCGCGATGGCCAGCCCCATCCGTTTGCGCAGCCCGGGATCGTACTCCGGCGGCGACGCCCGCTGCGCGCCGTCGAGTTCGAGCAGGGCGAGCAGCGCCCCGGCGCGGGCCTCGGCCGCCGGCCCCTCCTCGCCGCACAACCGGCCGAGTGAGGAGAGCAGTTCGCGCCCCCGCGGCCACGGCGGCAGGGCCACCAAGTCCGGCACCAGCCCGACCGCCGGGCGGGCGCGTTGCGGATCCGTCCGGACGTCCGCCCCGAAGACCTCCGCCGTGCCCTTGTCCGGCCGCACCAGGCCCGCCGCCATCGCCAGCACGGTGCTCTTGCCGGCCCCGCGCGGACCCACCAGCCCGAAGCAGGACCCGCTCGGCACGCTCAGCTCCACCCCGGCCACGGCCGTCGTCCGCCCGAACCGCTTGCGCAGCCCCGACAACCGCAGTGCCGGCCCACGGACCGCCCCCATCCGCGCACTCCCGTCTCCTCGGCCCCGGCCACCGCACACCGATGGCCCCGGGATCGACGCTAGGCCGCCCGCGCCGGCGAAGGGATGTGCCTTTCTGCAGGGTTCGGGTGCACCTAGCTGCACCCCCGACGGAGAAATGTGCCGATCGGCAGGGCCGGCCGAGCCGGCGCACCGGGGCGACACGCCCCGCCGGGGTTGACCTTCACACCGGTGTGAGGGGGCACCATGAGCCCATGACCGACACTGGGTTCGACCCGTACGCGTTGCTGGAGGCGAGCAGGCTCGGGGTGCTCGCGACGATCAAGGGGGACGGGCGGCCGCAGTTGTCGCCCGTGCTGCCGTACTTCGACCGGGCGGCCGGGGTGGTCCTCGTCTCGACGACCGACGGTCGGGCGAAGACCGCGAACCTGCGGCGCGATCCGCGGGCCGCGCTGGAGGTCACCGGGCCGGACGGCCGCTCGTGGGCCACGGCGGAGGGGACGGTCACGCTCACCGGGCCGGGGACGGACCCGCACGGGCCCGAGGTCGAGGCGCTCGTCGCGTACTACCGGACGGCCGCCGGGGAGCACCCGGACTGGGACGAGTACCGGGCGGTGATGGTGGCGGACAGGCGGGTGCTCGTCACCATGACGGTCGACCACGTGTACGGCGCGGACCTCGCCTGAGGACGAGCCCGGGAGACGCACCGGAAGACGCACCCGGAGACGCACCCGGAGACGCACCGGAAGACGAGCCGGGCACGGACCGAGGACGGACCGGCGACGGACCGGCGACGAGGGCCCCGGGGCGCACGGCCCCGGGGCCCTCGCCCGTCAGCGGTGCCAGCCGCGTTCGGCGATGCGCAGGCCGGCCTGGAAGCGGCTGCGGGCGTCGAGGCGGCCCATCAGTTCGGCGACGACGCGGCGCGTGGTGCGGGTGGAGAGGTCGAGCCTGCGGGCGACGATCTCGTCGGTGTGCCCGTCGGCCAGGAGCTTGATGATCTCCCTTTCCTGGAGTGTGAGTTCGTTCCCGTCACGAGTCGCGCTCTCGCCGAACGGGGTCGCGTTCAGCCAGGTCTGCTCGAAGAGGGCGTAGGCGGCGGTGACCACGCCGGGGCTGCGGAGTTCGAGGGCTCCGAGGCGGCTGTTGGCGGGGTCGATGGGGACGAGGACGGTCTCCCGGTCGATGACGATCATCAGCAGGGGCACCGTCGGCACGGTCCGGGTCTGTCCGCCGAGCTCCGCCAGCCACCGGGCCGCGGCGAGGGTGGCGGGGTCGTTCCGGAAGCTGTCCTGGTAGATGCAGCGGATCGCGACGCCGCGTTCCAGCAGTTGCTGGTTGAGGGGCTTGCTCGCGGCCTTCGCGTCCGGCGTCTGGGCGCTGTTGGGATTGAGGGACACCATCTCCGTGCGGGTGGCGGCGGCGAGTTCCTCGATCCTCGCGCGGACCGCCTCGATCCCCTCGTGCCGGGTGATCGACTCCCGGGCGCGGGCGCCGTCGTGTTCCGCGGCGATCGTGGCGACGGCCGCCCTGGTGGCCTCGATCCGGCGTTGCCGGTCCGCGAGTTCGGCCTCGGTGCGGGCGAGCAGGGTGGCCAGCCCGACCGACGGGCTGATCGGCAGCAGCTCGTCGGCCGGGCCGTCGGCCGGGCGGAGGAGCGCAAGATCGGCCAGCTCGTCCAACGCCGATCTGACGTGACGCTCCGTCAGTGTCAGGTGGGCGGCGATGTCCGCGAGCTTCCAGCTCGGCTGGGCGAGCAGGGTCCGGTAGACCCGCTCACCGTCGAACGACAGCCCCAAAGGCTCCAACATCCCTGACACTCCCCCGAGTTGATTCCGGTACGCCGCTCCCCCGCGGCTCGGTCACCACGATTGTGCGCCCGGCGGGGAGCCCCGGCAACGACTTACTGTCAGGATGCGGCCAGGCCGCTTGCTGAACCGCCGCCGACCGTGACAGCAGTCGGGCGGGCAGGCAGAGTAATTCCCGTCGGAGCGGGCGACCGGGACGGAACGCGGGAAGCGGGAATTCCGGATCGATCAGGCGCTCACACCAGCCACGGTGGAATTCCCCGGAATCCGCCGACCGTTCATGAGGGGAATAGTCATGTCGAAGATGAGGACCGTCATCGCGGGATTCGCCGTTGCCGCCGCTGTCGCCATCGCCGGTACCGCGGCGAGCGCGGTCGCGGGCGGCGCGGCGGACGGGACGACCGGCCGGGCGCCGGCGGAGGTCCGCATCCACACCGACGCCGGGGCGCCCGTCGGCGGGGCGGAGTGGGGCTGCGTCGGAGGCTGCTCCAAGCCGCTGCCGTCCGGCGCGCCGACCCCGGCAGCCGACCCGGACCCGACCCCGGCCGCCACCCCCGACCCGACTCCGGCGGACACGCCCGCCGGCACCCCGACCACACCGCAGGCGCCGGCCGCACCGCAGGGCTGAGCCCGTTGTACCTGGTCACGGTCCGACTGGTGGCGACCGGCCGGACCGCTGACACCGACCACTTCACCCCACCGGGCCCGCCGCACCCGACGCGCCCGCACCTGACCGACACCGCCCTCGCCGCCCTCATCCGGCGGCACGCCCGGCCCTGCGACGGCCTGGAGCACCTGCGGGTGCGCGGCACCGCACACCGGTTCGACGTCGCGGCCTTCGTGAGCGCCGAGAACGCCGCCGCCGCCCGCACCGCGACGCACGCGATGTGTGCGCGCATTCTCGCCGAATCCCCCGCGCTGCACGGCTGGCGCGTCGCCGGCGACATTCCGGCGCCCTGGATTCTCTGAGCTCCCCTTCTTTCCGTCGCATTTCGAAAGTCCGACCAAATATCGCTCCACCGTGCCCGAAACCGCCCGGACCGGCTCTTCCGTGCCGCCCGGTCGCACCGCCCTGGACGAATTCCGAAAGGACACCCGGAAAATGACCGCCGTTTCCCGCCGCCTCGCCGCCGCACTCGCCGCCGTCGCCGTCGCCGGAGCCCTGTTCACCGCCACCGTGTCACCGGCCGAGGCCGGCACGCCCGGCTCCGCCATCGTCACCCAGGCCCGAGCACACATCGGGCAGCACCGCACGGACTTGGGCTTCCCGTCCGAGGAGTGGTGCGCCGATTTCGCCCTCAAGATCTGGCGCGACGCCGGCGTGGAGAACCTGAGCGGCCTCGGCAGTTCCGTGCAGAGCTTCAAGGACTACGGGACCCGCAACAACACCACCTCGAACACCCCGCACGTGGGCGACGCCGCCGTCCACAAGACGGCGACCATCTCGCACGTGCAGATCGTCATCGGAGTCTCCGCGGACGGCAACATGATCCAGACCATCGGCGGCAACGAGGGCAGCAACAACCTCGAAACCAGCTGGGTCAAATTCGAGGACTGGCACGACTGGCACACCCAGCCCACCGTCTTCGTCAGCCCGGTCGGTCTGACCAACAGCCGCCTGCCGGCCTCGCTCGCGGGTGACGGCCGGGCGTCGGTGGTGAGCGACTCGGCGGACGGGACGCTCACGGCCTGGCACAACGCGGCCGGGTTCGCCCAGATGCCGTTCGACACCTCGGCCGTCATCGCGCAGGGCTTCACCGACCCCACCCGCGTCAAGTTCGCCGACCTCGACGGCGACGGACGCACCGACCTCATCTACGACCAGCCCGCAAACAACCCCCAGAACGACCCCGAGGGCACACTCCGCGCCTGGCACAACGACAACGGCGTGAACACCATGCCCTTCGGCGACAGCGTGATCATCGGCCAGGGCTTCACCGACCCCACCCGCGTCCACCTCGCCGACCTCGACGGCGACGGACGCACCGACCTCATCTACGACCAGCCCGCAAACAACCCCCAGAACGACCCCGACGGCACCCTGCGCGCCTGGCACAACGACAACGGCGTGAACACCATGCCCTTCGGCGACTCCGTCATCATCGGCCAAGGCTTCACCGACCCCACCCGCGTCCACCTCGCCGACCTCGACGGCGACGGACGCACCGACCTCATCTACGACCAGCCCGCAAACAACCCCCAGAACG
>NZ_JBHVPD010000042.1:0-43151 GCF_042887525.1 Kitasatospora sp. NPDC057936 | reverse complement strand
TCGCCGACCTCGACGGCGACGGACGCACCGACCTCATCTACGACCAGCCCGCAAACAACCCCCAGAACGACCCCGACGGCACACTCCGCGCCTGGCACAACGACAACGGCTTCACCACCGCCCCCTTCGGCAACTCCATCATCATCGGCCAAGGCTTCACCAACCCCACCAGCACCTACTTCGCCTGAGCCCCCAGCTCTCAGCCCCGCAGCCCCACCCCCCGGAAGCCACCTGGCCACCCCAGGTGGCTTCCGCCGTCGGCCGCCCCCGAAAGCGCTCACCCCAGCTGGGCCAGGCCCTCGGTGGCGATGCGCTCGAACACAGCGAGGTCGGCAGCGAAGCGCGAGTCCGGGATCGGCCAGTGCACGACCAGCTCGGTGATCCCCAACTCCCGGTAGATTCCGGCCCATTGGACGAAGGCGTCGAGTGAGTCGAGCGGCCGCTCGCCGGTGAAGCCCTGGAGGAGCAGCCGGTCGAGCGAGGCCGCGTCCCGCCCCTCGGCCTCGCACGCGGCGGTGAGCTTCGCGAGCTGTGCGGCGACGACGCCCGGGGCCCGCTCCGCCGGGACGTCCGGGTCGGCCGGGTCCCCGCAGGTGACCCAGCCCTGGCCGTACCGGGCGGCGAGCCTCAGCCCGCGCGGGCCGGTCGCGGCCACGCAGAAGGGCACGCGCGGGCGCTGGACGCAGCCGGGGATGTTCCGGGCCTCGACGGCCGCGTAGTAGCGGCCGTCCCGCGTGGTCGCGTCCCGGCGCAGCAGCGCGTCCAGGAGGGGCACGAACTCGCCGAAGCGGTCGGCCCGTTCCTTCGGGGACCACTCCTCGTGCCCGAGCACCTGCGCGTCGAAGCCCGTCCCGCCGGCGCCGATGCCGACCGTGAGCCGTCCGCCCGAGACGTCGTCGAGCGTGATCAACTCCTTGGCCAGGGTGACCGGGTGGCGAAAGTTGGGGTTGGTGACGAGGGTCCCGAGGCGGATGCGTTCGGTCGCGGTGGCCGCCGCCGTCAGGGTGGGCAGCGCGCCGAACCAGGGTTCGTCGCGGAACGACTGCCACGACAGGTGGTCGTAGGTGTAGGCGGCGTGGAAGCCGAGCTCTTCGGCCCGCCGCCAGAGCTTCCGTCCCTCGCCCCACCGGTGGACGGGGAGGATCACGGTGCTGAGGCGCATGCGGCCGACTGTAACCCGTCGGTTCCGCGCGCCGGCGGCGACAGGCCCCGGTCGGCGGTCGGCCCTCGCGGGGCGGCGCCCCTGGCCGCAGCGCCGTCGGCCGGGTGGAAGCGGTGCCTCCACTCCTCCGTCGCTGTCCTCAACTACCCGTCTCCTCGTATCCGTTCCGCGCCGTCACGCGCAGCAGCGGATCCGGGGAGCCGACCGCCCCGACACAGCGATGAACCCCTATCCGACCGCCCCCACCCCACTACCGGGCGCTCCGCGGGCATGCGAAAGGGGACGGCCCCCCTGGTGTGGGAGGGCGGCCGTCCCCGATGTCTTCACCTCACGTCAGAAGTGCCGCAGCAGCTCGCCGAAGCGCGCCAGTCGCAGCGTCGCGTCCTCGGGTCGCAGCTCTTCGTGCTCCATGACCCAGGTGTGCTCGTGCGGGATGAAGACGGCCTTCAGCCCGGCACGGACGGCGGGCAGGATGTCCGACTTGGGCGAGTTACCGATCATCCAGGTGCGGCCGGCGTCCAGGCCGAGCTCGGCGGTGAGCCGCCGGTAGGTGTCCTCGTCCTTCTCCGGCACGATGTGGACGCTCCGGAAGTGGTGGGCGACGCCGGAGGCGTCCACCTTCCACTGCTGTTCCTCCACCGCTCCCTTGGTGAGCAGCAGCAGCTCGTGGCGCGGGGCGAGGGCGGCGAGCGTCTCGGCCACGCCTTCGATCAGCTCGACCCGACGGTCCGTCAACGGCCGTAGCAGCTCGGTGATCCGGGCGTCGTCCTCATCCGTCGCCACCCGGCCGCGGACCTCCTGGAGGCACTCGCGCAGGCTCAGCCGGAACACCTCGGAGCCGTAGCCGTGCGCCGCCACGTTCCGCGCCTCGATACCGTCGAGCAGGGCCCTCGTCCGCGCCTCGTCCCCGGGAGCGGCCACCCAGTCGATGAAGCCGTCGATGACGCGCTCGAAGAGAACGTTGTTCTCCCACAGTGTGTCGTCGGCGTCGAAGACGAGCGTCTGGCCCTTGAGCATCTGCTCCACTGATCCACCTCACGTGTACGGCAGGACGCCCGACGCTACCCGTTCCGCTTCCGCCCGCCACCCGATTTTCCCGGCCGCCCGGCACCGCGCTCAGGCCCCCAGCAGCCGCCCGGCGCGGTCGATCGTCTCCCGGAAGTTCGCCTCCGTGGTCCGCTCCCGGGCCTGCGCCACCGTGAGCCACTCCAGCGGCGACTGCGGGTTCTCCGGCCGTACGGCCTCGGGCGTCGCGGTGGCCAGCAGGAAGCGCAGGTCCGCGTGCTCGTGCGCCGGCTCGCGGATCGAGGCGGGCACCGGCACCACGGCGACGTGCACGAGCGCCGCGTCGGGCCAGGGGGCGAGGTCCGTCAGCCCGGTCTCCTCCAGCCCCTCCCGCAGCGCGACCGCCAGGGCCTCGGTCTCCCCGGGATCGCCGTGCCCGCCGACGTGCAGCCACGCCTGCTGCCGCACGTGCCACCGCAGCAGCACCCGCCCGCTCTCCGGGTGCACGATCAGCGCGGACGCCGTGAAGTGCAGCGGCGTCCCGCGGTCCCACGCGTCCACGCCGCTCCCGAGGAGCCTGCGCGCCCGCTCGACGTCCGCCGCCTCGACCGCTCCCCGCGCCCGGTACTCCCCGAGGAGTTCCGCGGGCCCCGTCCCACTCACCACGCCGACACCCTCCACACGCCCCTTGCCCCGCAAGCCCGTTGACCACGTCAGCCCCCCACCGTACCGGGCACGCGCGCTCCCCCGGCCGCATTGAATCCGGGCCGGCCGTCGCCCCTACGGCCGCGTGAACGTCACGTGCGTGACGCCGCTCGGGGTCGTGACCGACTCCACCTGGAAGCGCTCCTCCAGGCCCTCCAGGCCGTCCCACAGGCGCTCGCCGCGGCCGAGGACGATGGGGACGACCACGACGTGGAGGTGGTCGACCAGGTCCGCGGCGAGGAAGGCGCGGACGGTGCTCGGGCCGCCGCCGATCCGCACGTCCAGGCCGCCCGCGGCCTCGCGCGCCCGGTGGAGCACCTCGTGCGGGGTGCCGTCGACGAAGTGGAAGATGGTGCCGCCGTCCATCTCGACGGACGGGCGCGGGTGGTGGGTGAGGACGAACACCGGGGTGTGGAACGGCGGGTTGGCGCCCCACCAGCCGGTCCAGTCGTGGTCCTCCCAAGGCCCCTGCTGGGGGCCGAACTTGCGGCGTCCCATGATCTCCGCCCCGATGCCCTCACCCCACGCGCGCGCCACGGCGTCGTCGACGCCCGTGCTGCCGCCCTCGGCCCCTTGCATCTCGCGGAACGTCCGGGTCCCGAAGAACCACTGGTGGAGCCGCGTCCCGGCGTGGCCGAACGGCTGGTCGAGGCTCTGGCCCTCCCCGGTGCCGTAGCCGTCGAGGGAGATCGAGAAGTTGTGGACTCGCACGCGGGACACGACGTGGCCTCCTGCCATCGATCCGGGGTGCGGCGGCTCACCGCACTCACCGCTGCCGAGCGTAACCGCGCCCGGCACCGGATCCCGGCAGCCCCCGGCCGCGCGTCGTACCGCCCACCGCGGCCGCCCGCGATCCTGTCGGTGCTCCGCGCCAGAATGGGACCATGCACTCCCTGGAGACCACGCCCGAGACCCGCGATCGGATGAGCAAACAACGCAGCCACGACACGAAGATCGAGGTGGTGCTCCGCAGCACCCTGCACGCCGCCGGACTGCGCTTCCGGAAACACCGCAGGCCACTCACGGGGGTGCGCCGAGAGGCGGACATCGTCTTCGGTCCTTCGCGCGTCGCGGTCTTCGTCGACGGCTGTTTCTGGCACGCCTGCCCCGAGCACGCGACGTGGCCGAAGAACAACGCCGAGTTCTGGCGGGAGAAGATCGAGAAGAACCGCGCGCGGGACCGCGACACGGATGCCCGCCTCGCCGAGGCCGGCTGGTTGGCGGTCCGGGTCTGGGAGCACGAGAAGGCCGCCGAGGCCGCCGAACGGATCGCCGCCGTGGTCCGGGAACGGCGACCGCAGCGCAGGGCTGCGCGTAGCACGAACACGGACTGAGTAGGTCGTGGCAGCCGTCGCCGGCTAGACTCTCGCCACATGACCAGCTCGGACGCCGCCGCCTTCCATCTCGAGGTTCCGTACATTCTGGACCTCTTCGCCGGTCCAGGCGGTCTGGACGTGGCTGCGCACATGCTGGACGTGCCGTCGCTCGGGATCGAGTGGGACAAGGACGCCTGTGACACGCGGTACGCGGCCGGGCTCAAGACGTGGCACGCGGACGTCAGCGAGGTCCGTCGCAACCGCTTCCACGAGCTGCCTCCCGGCCTGAACGTCCTGGCCGGCGGTCCGCCCTGCCAGACGTACTCGGTCGCCGGCAACGGCGCCGGGCGCAAGGCGCTGGACAAGGTCGAGAAGCTCATCCACGAGTTGGTGGCCGGCGTCGGCGAGAAGGAGATCGACGAGGAGCTGAAGAAGCTGGGCGGCGACGGCAGGACCGCCCTCGTCCTGGAACCGCTCCGGTACGCGATCAAGGCCCTCGACTGCGAGAACCGCGACAAGCGACCGTTCGACGTGATCGTCCTGGAGCAGGTTCCCGCGGTCAAGGCGCTGTGGCAGGTCTACAAGGAGGCCTTGGAGACGGGTCTGCCCCGGGAGGACGGCACGAGGGTCCGGTACAAGGTGGCCGAGGTGAAGACCCTGCACACCGAGGCGTACGGCGTCCCCCAGACCCGCCGCCGGACGATCCTGATCGCGCGGCTCGACAAGCACCCCGCTCCCCCGCTCCCCGCCCCCACCCACCACACCTTCAATCCGCACAAGCCGGAGCAGGGCGGCCCGGAGGAGAAGCAGACCGCGCTGCCGGTGGACGGGACCACCGTGCTGCTCGAACCGTGGGTCTCGATGGAGAGGGTCCTGACGAGCCGTAAGGGCCCCTTCGAGATCGTGTCGAACTACGGCAGCGGAGGCGATCCCAAGAAGCGCGGCATCCGCACGTACCGGCAGCCGTCGTTCACCGTCACGGGCAAGGTCTCCCGCAACGCCGTCCGTCGACACCCGGACGGCCCGGCACTGGACCCGGACCGCCTGACCATCCCCGAGGCCGGCATCCTCCAGACGTTCCCCCCCGACTACCCCTGGGACGGCGGCGACCGATCGCAGCAGGTGGGCAACGCCGTGCCTCCGCTGTTCGGCATGCACGTGCTCGCGGCAGCGCTCTCCCTGCCCCTCCCGCCGGAGGAGAAGCTCCGCGGGAGCTGGGGCCGACTCGACCCGAAATCGGCCGAATACGCGCAGCTGCGTACCGACGGTTGCAAGGCTCCGGACGGTTGCGGACCCGACTGTCCGGAGCCCGAGGGTCAGTCCGCTCCTTCTTCCTCCTCCGATTCGTCCCGCCCGCGGACCGGCGCGTCCGCCAGGAGATCGGCGAAGTAGTCCGCCAGGACGGTGACCGAGAGCTCCGGCGCGCGTTCCTCGTCGGGACCGGTCGGGAGCACGTTCCTGGACACCTGGCGCGCGGTCTCGGCCTCGTCGATCCAGTCGAGCAGCGGACGGGGGTCCCGCTCCGGGTGGTCGGGGGCGATCACGTCGTACATCAGCGTCGCCGCGGCGGCGTTGACGGCGCCGGCCAGGGCGTTGGCCTCGCGGCCGGTGGCGACCGAACCCTTCTCGACCAGCCGGACGATCGCCTGGGCGGTGGGTCGGTGGTTGACGAGGGACATCCGGAGCGCGGTGTTGAGGATGTCCTGGTTGCCGCAGGCCGTGACCACGGGACCGTAGTCCGAGCCGTCACGGAAGAGCTCCGCCGCCCACCAGAGCCGGGCGAAGGCCTGCTTGTGGTACGAGCCCCGGAAGCGTTCGGCTGCCACCTTGGCGACCTTGCCGTCCTTGGGTTCCGAGAGGTGCCGCCAGACCACGTAGTCCGGGGCGACCCCGAGCGCGAGGTAGTTCCAGAAACCGGGATCGGCCGCCTCGCGGCGACTGAGGCGGAGCACCGAGTGGAGGCGGGGGGCGAGCCAGGCGTCGGCCTGGGTGGTCTTGAGCCCGCCGTTCCGGCAGTAGGCCATGGCGTCCTCGGCCAGGTCGCGGACGGGCCGCAGCTCGCCGCGCCGGTCGGCGTGCGGGAGCGGTTCGGTGACCTGGTTGAGCGCGATGCTCGGCACGTCCTCGCGGCCGGTGAGCAGGCCCTCGGTGAGGAAGTCGCCCACCTCGGCGTTCGGCAGCAGGGCGAGGCGCTCCGGGAAGTGGCTGGGCCGGTCGGTCATGCGTCCCCCTGCGTGAGGCGTTCCAGATCGCGGATGGTGGTGGAAAGCGTCCGGGGGACGTTGGCCCGCCGGGAGGCGGCGAAGTGGATCCGGGACTGGAGTTCCCCCCACCCTGCGGCGGAGGAACCGATGCGCGCCGCGTGAACCTCCCGAAGCGCCTCCTCGGGCCGGCGGTCGGGGTACATGTCGGGAAGCATCTCGAGCAGCACCTCGCCCTGCCAGCCGTGCGGGAACACCGGGGTACCGTCGTCCTCCACCTCGAGGTCTCCGACGGCCGAGTGGAAGACGGCCGTCCAGACCTCGGAGCACATCTGCGCGAGGAGGAGTTCCCGGACGGTCTTCTCCGGGCCCGTGCCGCCGTCGGCGCCGATCAGGTCGCCGAGGCCGTCGAAGTCGATGTTGACGCGCACGGCCGGGATCCGGCCGGTGGTGTCGACCAGCCAGGGAGAATCCTTGTAGCGCTGGAGTCGACTCGCCCCTGCGCCGAAGTTCACCATCTTGACTTCGAGTTCACGGGCGAGCAGCGGCACGACCTCGATGACGTCGACGAACCACTCCGCGTCGGAGGTGGCGATCACCCGGCCGGGCACGCCGTCGACGGTGGCCACGACGTGGACGACGAGCGATGCCCGGTCGAGGAGGTCGCGCCGGTAGAGGTACAGCTCGGCGGTCCGGTCCCGGCCGTCGTCGGAGACCGGGGAGAACTCCACGCTCGTCCGGGTGTTGGTGGCCCGCTCGGTCAGGACCGCGACGACCTTGACGTCCTGCCACGGCCCCGAGGGATCGAGCGCCCTGACCGGGAGGCCTACGGAGAGCCGCAACCGGGCCTGCGTCCAGTCGGGGCGGTCCTCGTCCGGCCCGAGTGCGACGACGCGCTCGACGGTGGAGAGGTACTTGCTCTCCACGTCCTCCCACGGCTCGCCCTCGGCCTTGGTCTGGGCGCTCTCGACGCGCCAGGACACGTTGCCGGTCAGCCGCCGGTAAGGGTAGACCTTCACGCCTGCTCCCCCTTTCCGATGCGGAGTTCGACGACCAGCCCGGTGAGTTGGGCCCGGACCGGGTGGCGCGACACGTCGGTGACACCGCGGAAGACAGCCTTGCGGCTGCCCGGCGACAGCTGCAGGGCCCCGTCGACGACCTCGCACCCGCTGATGGCGACGAGGTCCCTCCAGGGCGCGGCCGGACGAGGGCCGGAACGCACGTCGAACTTTGCGACCGGTGTGACCGGACGGTCCGTGTCCGCGCCGGACGGGACCCTGAGGTCCACGGTGACCGACCAGGCTCCCGTCTCGTCGATCAACGCGTCCACGTTGTCCAGTTCGGGCAGGACCGCGGCCGCTGCAGGGCGCGGCTTCTTCGCGCCGCCGCCCACCTTGAGCCGGCCGGCGATCTTGGCCTCTCCCCCGTTTCGGCGCTTCGCCCGCGGCACGGCGACCAGGTCGCGCACCGCGGTGTTCGCCGCCGTGGTCAGGGCGGCGATGCGCCGGTAGGCGGAGGGCGAGTAGGCGAGGCGCAGTTCCTCCGTCTGCCCCCACTTGTCGTGCTCGGGCGGTTCGGAAGCACGGAGGAACTCCTCGGCCGCCTCGGCGCCGGGGGCGTCCGGGCCCGCCGCACGACCGGTGAGGAGGATGGCCTGGAAGGGGTCGGTGCCGATCGGGAGGTTGGTGACCGGACTGTCCTTGACGGTCATGCGGTTGCCCCGCATGGAGACCAGCCGGTTGGAACCGCCATCGGCGTCTTCGGCGGCGGTGACCAGGACCACCGCCTCGTGCGTCACTCCACCGCGCACCTGGCCTCCGTGCAGAGGCACGTTGAGCGTGACGGCGGTTCGGGCGACCTGCCCGGGGCCCGTGAGGCGGTCGACGGTGGTCCCCTCCAGGAAGGCACGCAGGGCACGGGTACGGGAGGGCTGGGTGACGACCGGATCCACGTCCTCGTCACGCACGAGGGAGCCGTCGATGTAGGTACGGACGGACGCTTCCAGGTGCGGCTTGTGGTCGCCACCGCCGGTCATGGCGGCCCAGAAGTTGCGGCCGAGCGCGTCGACGAGCCGGGCGTGCATGCGGAGGACGGCGTCGTGCTCGTTCTCCTCGGCTTCCACCTCGTCTTCGGTGCCCTTGGCGGGCACTCGGCTGGCGACGTCGTGAGCACCGACGATGAGGAAGGAGGTGCCGGGCGCCGCGCTCTCGCGGGTGAGGTAGAGCTTCTCGACGGTATCCTCGTCCGCCCACCAGGAGCGGGCCACGTCCGCGGACTTGGTGGTCGAGTCGGGGCGCCCGAACCAGGCCGGCCCCGCGAACTCCCGGCCGTCGACCTCACGCCAGGGCAGATCGAGCCGGCCGATCAGCCGACGTTCGGTTCGACCCTCGTGAGGTTCCGAGAGCGTGGAGTTCATCAGCACGAGGCCGAGCCGGCTGGTCGCCCACAGGGTGGCCTTGCCCAGGCCGTAGGAACCGCCCGCCCCGAGGTCCCGCTTCTGGCTGTCGAGTTGACGCCGGACGACGGCAGCGAAGATCCCGTCGTCGTAGTCGCCACCGGTCAGGCCGGTGGCGTTGTAGTCGTCGATCCGGAGCAGCACCAGGCGGTGGCTCTGGTACATGTCACGCAGTCCACCGGCGATCGTGCGCGCGACCTTGCCCTGCTTGCCGTTGTCGACGGTCAGCGCGTCGTAGTGCGGAAGGAGGTTCTCCCAATCGATGGCCTCACGGAACCGGGCAACGGCCTCGCCGGAGAGGTGGTGCAGCGTGTAGCGCACCCGAACCGGCTCCGCCGGGTCAAGGCGCGCGTCGAGACTGTTCTGCGTGGCCTCGCGGGCGAGGACCTCGACGTCGGCCTCGAACGCGAACGCGGCGGCGTTGCCGTACTCGCGGCCGCCGTCGGCGTGCGCCGGCCGGTGGTACCAGGAGACGGGAAGCCCCAGTTGAGCGTCGGCACTGCGCGTGTGGATGGTCTCCAGGTCGGTGTTGAGCACCTCGGCGATCAGCCGGATGGTGTCGTCGCGGGGCACCGAACGGCCCACGATCCAGGCCGAGACCGCAGCCCGGGTCACGCCCAAGTCCTCCGCGAGCTCCGTCTGGCTCTTCCCTGCGTTCTTGAGCTGGCGCGCCAGCCAGGGGCCGAAGTCCTCAGCCGCCTTCACGTCCCACCTGCTTCCGCATGGCTTGTTTCACGAGGTGGGAGCCACGCTACCGCACCACTGTTGACAGCGACACCCCATTGTCAATCAGCCTTTGACGGGTGCCATGTCCGGCGCAAACAAACCCCGAACGCAATCGAAAATTCCGACCCGGGACCCGATCCCATTTGCCCGAATTCCCCCAAAAAAGCCTCGAATAGGCCCGGCGAACCTGGGCCCACAGGCCCCCCATCAGGCCTCTTGCGCGCCGACGGAGCCCGTGGCAGACTTGTCGCCACTTCCACGGCGAACGTCGTGGAAGTGGCCCTCGAATGGGCCCGGCTTCGTTGTTTTCCTGGGGGGAATTCATTACGGCCGCCTCCGGAATCGCTTCCTGGATTCCGTGGATTCTCGCGCGGTCCGCTTTCCCTCCTGCCCCACCTCGCACCACTTCGTCGCATGGTCCACGAAAGCGAAAGCGCAGGTAACCCCGGTGTCCCCGCAGAATTCCCCGCGTGCCATTCAGTTCATCTGCCGCACCGCCATGTTCACCGTGCACCAGGACCGTTGACGGAACGTCCGACGTACAGCGCCGCCCGACCTCTCCCTCCGCACCCGAAGTGGAACCATCCGTGGCCGACCTGCAGTCCCCCGTGATCCGCACCGTCGTCGAACAGTCCCTCCGCGTCCTGGAGACGTACGGCATCGACGCGGGCCTGATCCCCGAACACGCCAACGGCGAACGCCGCATCACCCAGGGCGGGTACGGCGACCGCCAGCTCTTCGAGCTCGTCCAGAACGCGGCCGACGAGCTGCGTGACGAGCCCGGCGGCCGGATCCACGTCGTCCTCACCGAAACCCATCTGTACTGCGCCAACCAGGGCAACCCGGTGACCCCCGAGGGCGCGGAGACCATCCTGCGCATGAGCATGTCCCGCAAGCGCGGCGGGCAGATCGGCAGGTTCGGCGTGGGGGTGAAGTCCGTCCTGGTGGTGACGGACGCACCCGAATTCTTCTGCCTCGAAGGGAGCTTCGGCTTCGACCGGGCCTGGTCCTACGAGTTGATCCGCAACGTTCCCGGTGTGCGCGAGCGGCTCGGCGAGGACTTCGAGGCGCCCGTACTGCGCATGGCCCGCGAGCTGGACATGGTCGCCGAGCGCCTCCGCGACCAGGTATTGGACGAACTGCTGGAGTGGGCCACCACGGTGGTCCGCCTGCCGCTGCTCCCCGGCGCCGCCGACCGGCTGGGCAAGGACATGCACGGGCACCAGGGCGTGGCCGGTCACGACACCCGCGAGGAGTTCCCCTCCGGCTTCCACCTCTTCTCCCCGCACGTGGGGCAGGTCGGCCTGGAGGACCGCCGGCCCCGTCCGATCGCACGCCGGGCGCTGCGCTCCGAGCGGGCCGGCAGCCTGCACACGATCCACGAGGAGCGGGTCGGCAAGCCGCCGGCAACGTCGCAGTGGCGGGTCTTCACCCGCACCCACGAGCCCACCGAGGTCGCCCGGCGCGACGCCGGCGAGCTGCACGACCGACTGACCGTCGACCTGGCCTGGGCGGTCCCGGCGTACAGCCCGGACGAGCGGACCGGACTGCTCGGCGCCGCCGACGCGCGGGGGCGCGGCCGGTTCTGGTCGTTCTTCCCGACCAAGTACGAGATGACTCTCAGCGGCATCCTGAACGGGGCGTGGAAGACCAACGAGGACAGGCAGAACCTGCTGGACTCCTCGCCGTTCAACATCGAGATGATCCGGACCGCCGCCGGTCTGGTGGTCGATTCCCTGCCCGAACTCGCGCCGGCGGAGGACCCCGGGGCGTACCTCCCGCTGTTGCCGGGCCGTTCCAAGGGCGTGGAGACGATCAGTTGGGCCGACCGGCTGCTCACCGAGCAGATCTGGGCCACCACCGCGGTGCGCCCGTCGCTGCCCGACCAGGACGGTGTCCTGCGCGTTCCGGCCGGCCTGAACATCCACCCGGATCTGGGCAAGGACAGCACTGCGGTCAACCGCTGGCTGCGGGCCTGGCACGCGTACCCGGGGCGCCCGCGCAACTGGGTGCACCCCTCGGCCGAGGCCACCGACCTGCGGACGGGCAAGGTCCAGCACATCCTCGCCGCGGCCCGTCGGCAGCGGGCCTCGATCGTCGAGTGGCTGGAGGCGCTGGTCTCCGACGGCACCGCGGAGGCTTCGGCGGCCGCGATCCGGATCGTCGCCGACATGATCGCTTCGAACGCCGGCTGCGCCGCCGAGGCCCGCACGGCCAGGATCGTACTCACCGAGGAGAACGGCCTGGTCGCCCCGCGGGGACGCGAGGTGTACCGCCGGACCGAGGAGGACGGCCTGCGGGAGTCGCTGGTCTACGTGGATCGCGCTCTGTCCGACGACCTGTCGCTGCACTCCGCCCTCACCGCTCTCGGCATCCAGGAGGCCGACGTCCGGGGGCGTTTCGTAAGCGTCCTCGACCAGGGCTTCGGCTCGTACGGCCCGCAGGAGTGGAACCGGTTCTGGGAGCTCTTCCACCGTGCGGGCGCCTCCGTCGTGGGCCACGAGGTGACCAAGCGGGTGGAGTCGCCGCTGGAGACGCTGATGGTGCGAACGGCTGACGGCCATTTCCACGCCATGCGCGAGTGCATGCTCCCCGGTGTCGTCGTCGCCGCGGAGAGCGACCCCGCGATCGCGGTGGACATGCGCTTCCACTCCGACGACGCGGGATTCTTCCGCGAGTTGGGCCTGCGGGACCGCCCGACCGGCAAGCACAGGCCCGAGGAGGAGCCCTGGTTCGAGGAGTACCGGACGGCCGTGCACGCGGCGTACTGCCGCACGCTGGACGACCGGGCGAGTCGACCGACCCTGGCCAGGATCAGGATCGAGGGCTCGCCCGTCGGCGGGCCGCTCCACCTGCTGCCCCGTCTCTCGGAGCCCGCACGCGCGGCCTTCCTCCGGGAGCTGCCCGAGGACGCGCTGGTCGAGCACTGGACCCGGCAGATCGGGGCTCAGGTCGACTCCCGCCGATCGGTGTCGTCCCCCATCCGTTGGATGCTCTCCCGACACGGACTCGTCGAGACCTCGCAGGGCCTCAAGCCTCTCAAGGAGGCCGTGGGGCCACAGCTCGGCGCCTATCGCGACGTGCTTCCGGTCGCGTCGATCAGCGGGGAGAAGGCCCGGAAGCTGGGGCTCGCCGACAGCGTCGAGAAGGTCCGTCCGAAGCAGTGGGAGCAGCTCCTGGAGAAGCTTCAGGAGAGTGAGGACGACACGTTCGTCGGATCCACCTACGCCCTGCTGACCCGGCTGGAGATCCCCTTCCCCGAGGACTCGCTGACCCGGTGCCGGGTCGGCGACGCCTGGGACACCCGGGTGGACAGCGAGATCGCCGTGGCCGCGAACCCGGAGGAGTACCGCTCCTTGCAGACCGAACGGGTGCCTGCGCTGCTGATGCCGAACCAGGAGTCCGCCGACCTCATGGTCGAGCACTGGGGCATGCTGCGCCACGACGACGTCGTGAGTCGGGAGACCCGGCACGAGTCGAGCGTGGAACCGGTTCCGCTGGTCGAGGAGTTCCCGACGCTGCGACAGAAGATGGGCACTTCCGTCGGCACGTACTCCCTGCTGCGCTGCTCCACGCTGGAGGAGGTCGTCCGCACTCCGCACGGCGCACGGGCGAAATCCCTGGAGAGCGCCCGCCAGAACAACGTGATCAAGGTCCTGGACTCCCTGGACCGCCTGGGCACGCTCCGGGCGGTGGATCGCGAATTGGGTCTGCGGATGGGAGAGGCCGGCTGCCGGTCCCTCCTGGAGGCCCAAGCCCGTCAGGAGCAGGACGAGAAGGTGCGGTCCGCGCTCAAGGCGATCCGCGAGGCCACGGACGTAACGACCAAGCTGGAACTGCTGATCGGCGCGGAGGCCCTGCGAGACCGGCTCCCCGCCGGCCTCATGGATGCCGAACGCCAGGACCCGGACGGGCAGGAGCCCACCGGTCGGCGGATCGCACAGATGGCGTTCAACGCGCACGGCGACACCGTGTTGAAGACCCACACGCGCGACATCCAGGAGCGCTTCCCCAGCGCCCCGTCCTCCTACAGCGGAGGGCCGGCGGCGGTCTCCTTCGTCGCCGAACTCGGTCTGCCCGCGCCGTTCGCAGGCCACCGAGCCCCCGTCCTGGAACAGAGCCTGACCGTGGAGGGCCCCCGGGACTTCCCACGCCTGCACGACTACCAGGAACGGCTCGCGCTCAACATCTTCGAGATGCTGGACCGACTCGCCCCGCAGCGGGCCATGCTCTCGCTGCCCACCGGCGCCGGAAAGACCCGCGTCACCGCCGAGGCCGTCATCCGCTGGGTCAAGCAGACGGGCACGCTCAAGGGCCCGATCCTGTGGATCGCCCAGACCGAGGAACTGTGCGAGCAGGCCGTGCAGAGCTGGCAGTTCGTCTGGAGCAAGGCCGGCGCGCAGGATCGGCTGACGATCAACCGGCTGTGGACCTCGAACGAGGCCGCCCCGATCACGGACGGTCCGCAGCTCGTGGTGGCCACCGACGCCAAACTGCGGGTGTGCCTCGAGACCGACCGCTACGCCTGGTTGCGCGAGGCCGCCCTGGTGGTGGTGGACGAGGCTCACGTGGCGACCAGCCCGAGCTACACCGAGATCCTGAGCCTGCTCGGTCTGACCCAGCACCGGACCGATCGGCACCTGCTCGGTCTCACCGCCACACCGTTCCGGGGCCACAACGAGGAGGAGACCCGCCGGTTGGTCAACAGGTTCGGCGCGCGCCGGCTGGACGAGGGAGTCTTCCCCTCCGACGATGCCTACGGTCACCTCCAGGAGATCGGCGTGCTGGCACGCGTCGAGCACCGGGAGTTGACCGGCGGCATCATCGAACTGTCCCGCCAGGAGCGTGAGAGCGCCGAGCAGTTCAGCCTGCTGTCCAAGGCCGCCGAACAGCGACTGGCGGAGGACCACGACCGCAGCCGCCGCATCGTCGAGGAGGTCGCGGCGATGGACGAGAACTGGCCCGTCCTGGTGTTCGCCACCTCCGTGGAACACGCCAAGCTCCTGGCGGCCATGCTGATGGACCAGACGATCTCCGCGACCTCGGTGGACGCGACCACCTCCGACGCCGACCGCCGGGCCCGGATCCGGGAGTTCCGAGACGGCCGGGTGCGGGTGCTCACCAACTACGGCGTCCTCACCCAGGGGTTCGACGCGCCGGCCACCCGCGCGGTGGTCGTCGCCCGCCCCGTCTACAGCCCGAACGTGTACCAGCAGATGATCGGACGCGGTCTGCGCGGGCCCCGCAACGGCGGCAAGGACACCTGCCTCATCCTCAACGTCCGCGACAACATCCGGAACTTCGACAGCGCCCTCGCGTTCACCCGGTTCGAGCACCTGTGGAGCGCCCGATGACCCTCTCCCCTGCGGACGGCCCCGCCCTCACCGCCGAACAGCAGGCCGTCGTCGACCAGCCGTGGGACGCCCGGCTCCTGGTCACCGCCGGCGCGGGCACGGGCAAGACCCACACGCTGGTGCGTCGCATGGACGCGCTCATCGGCCGCACCGACCCGGACGAGGCGCTGGAGGCCTCCGAGCTGCTGGTCCTCAGCTTCTCCCGCGCCGCGGTCCGCGAGCTGCGGGACCGGATCGCACGGCACGGAGAACACGCTCGACGGGTACGGGTCCAGACCTTCGATTCCTGGGCGTACTCCCTGCTGCTGCAGGCGTACCCGGACGGGGAGTGGTCGGTGCTCTCCTTCGCCGAACGCATCCGGGCCGCCACCGAGGCGATCGAGAAGGGTGCGCTCGAAGCCCTGGAGGCCGGCCCTCCCGCGCACATCGTCGTCGACGAGGTGCAGGACCTGGTGGGTACTCGCCGGGAGATGGTGGAGTCGCTGCTCGACCGGCTCCAGGATTCCTCAGGGTTCACCCTGGTCGGCGACCCCGCCCAGGCGATCTACGACTTCCAGATCGAGGACCCGGAGGAGTACGCCGATCGTGCCGACCTCTTCCTGCGCTGGGTGCGGGTCTCCTACGCGGACGACCTGGTCGAGCTCCGTCTGACCCGGAACTTCCGGTCGGTCACCCCCGAGGCCCGCACCGCGCTCCCGCTCGGCCCCGCCGTCCAGGGCATCGGCAGTGCCGCCGAGGGCGCGGACGCGTCCGCCGAGCGCCTCCACGGGGAGCTGCGCGAACTCCTCCTCGACCTCCCCGACCTGGGTCCGCTCACCAACTCCTTCACCTTGGACTCGCTCCGGTCGTTCCCGGGCACCTGCGCGATCCTGTGCCGGGACAACCGACAGGCGCTGGTGCTCTCGGAACTCCTGCACACCCAAGCGGTCCCGCACGCCCTGCGACGTTCGCTCCAGGACCGACCGGTGCCGCACTGGGTCGCCGAAGTGCTCCGTCGCACCCGGGCCGTCACTCTCGACGAGCAGCAGCTGCGCGCACTGCTCACGGCGATCCCGTTGCCCGAAGGCACCGACGTCGACCGCGTGTGGCGCTCCCTGCGGGTGGCGGCACGCGGCGCCGGTCGCGGCACGCTCGACGTGGCGCGGCTGCGCCGTCTGGTGGTGGAGCGCCGGTTCCCGGACGAGCTGGCGGATCCGGAACCGGCGCGCCTGGTGGTGTCCACGGTGCACCGCTCCAAGGGCCTGGAGTTCGACCGGGTGGTCCTGCTCAACCCGCCGGCCATGACCGAACTACGGCGCCGGACCCCCGAGCTCGACGTCCCGGCCGAGGCGCGCGCGCTCTACGTGGCGATGACCCGTGCTCGGGAGGACCTGTACCGGCTCGCCGCGCCCGACACGGCGACGGTACTCCGGCACAAGCCGACCGGACGGTGGTACCGGGGAGTCCCGAACCCGAGCCACCGGTGGCGCCGCGACGGGGTCGAGGTGCGGGCCGGCGACGTGGACACGCTGGAACCTGCCGACGCCCCGGTCGATGCCCCCGCGGCCCAGGCCTACCTGCTGGAGCGGGTGCGTCCGGGCGACGCGGTGACCTTCCGGTTGCGCGACGACCTCCCCACCGGCCCCGAGCAGAGCCCCCGGTACGCCTTGCTGCACGGAGATCGGGAGATCGGCGACGCCTCCGAAGCCTTCAGGAGCCATTTGCACTCCGTCCTGAAGGTCGGCACGAACTGGGAAATCTGCTGGCCCGTGGAGGTCTCCGGACTGCGGATCGACTGCCTGGAATCGGTCGCGGGCAGCCGGGCGGCCGGAACCAACGCGGGCCTGGGCAACCAAGGGGTGTGGATCGCCCCCCGCATCAGTGGAATCGGACGGTTCCGGCACGCCGCCGGAACCGAGGAGGAGCAGGAATGACCATCCACGCAGGACGGCACGCCGGGCACTACGAGGTCCGCGAGGACCTGGTGGCCCGGCTCCGCCGAGAGCTGCTCGGCCCCGACACCGACGCCTCCGTCGAGGACCGCGCCGAGGTCCTCGACCAGGACGCTCCGATCACCCGCTATCCGATCGGCGTGCTCTTCCCCCGCCCTGCGGACTCCGCGGCCGGCCGTCGCCTCCTGGAGGACGCCGCCGAGCAGGACGGCCTCGACGAGGAACCCGTGAGCAGGGCGGACAGCCCCGACGAATCCGGGGCGGCCGCCGAACGCCCCAACGCCGGCGACCGCCGTCCGTCCTCCGTCGGCCTGACCTTCGCGGTCGACCTCGACGCATGCCGGGAGATCGTGGTCTCGGCCCGCGCCGCCGCATACGAGCCGGAGGACTCCGCAGGGCGCAAGGTCTCGGCCCGCCGGAGCGAGGCCCGCACCACCGCCGACCAGCGGGAGCACTGGCGCCGGGTCGAGCTGGACCTGCCGGATACCACGGTCGACGTGACGTACCCGGGCCGCGGTGCCTCCCGCGACCTGCTCGACGGCACGGCCCGGCTGGAAGTCAACGTCCGCCGGCCCTCGCCGGAGACCGGTACGGTCACCGTCACGGTCACCCTGGTGAACATCCAGAAGGTCGGCGAGCGCGAACTGCAGGACGCCTTCGCCCTCTTCCAGACCGGGCTGACGGTCCGGGCCTGCAACGGATCGAGCGCCTTCGTGGAGCGCCCGGGCGCGCTGTCCGCCGTCGATTCCGAGCTGGAGACGAGCCGACTGCTGCACCGCCACGCCCCCACCTTCGCCGCGGGCCACGGCTGCGCGGCCGTGTGGGACTGGACCCCGTCTCCGATCGGCCTCACCGACGTGGTGCGAGCGGGCGTGGCCGAGGTCCGCACCGAGTTCGTGCCCACCCACGAAGTGCTGCTCACCGACTCCAACCCGACGATCGACGCGAGCGCTCTCACCATGCTCGGACTCGCCGAAGCCGACGACGCCGAGGTGACCTTCGCTCTGGAAGGGCTCGCCCTGGGCTACGAACGGTGGATCGACCGGAAGCGGGACGAAGCCGCCGCCCTCGCCGGCACCCCGTACGAGCAGGCCGCCGACGACCAGGTCCACGCGTGCGAGGAGGCCCTGGCTCGGATCCGCGAGGGCATCGCCCTGCTGCACGACAAGCCCGACCTGATGCGGGCGTTCCGCCTGGCCAACCGGGCGATGGCGACCCAGCGTGCCAGGGCCGCCTGGGTCAAGAACGGCCGAGCGGGCGAGCCGGACCCGGCCTCGGCGCGCTGGCGACCCTTCCAAATCGCCTTTGTACTGCTCTGCCTGGCCGGGGTGGACGATCCGAAGCACCCCGACCGTGGTGTGTCCGACCTGCTCTGGTTCCCCACCGGTGGTGGCAAAACCGAGGCGTACCTGGGCCTGATCGCGCTGACCACCTTCCTGCGCCGGATGCGCCTGGACACGGCGGGTGGCGGTGTCACCGTCCTCATGCGCTACACCCTGCGCCTCCTGACGCTGCAGCAGTTCGAACGCGCGGCCATCCTGATCTGTGCAATGGAACGGATGCGTCGGGAGAACCCCGGCGAGCTGGGCCACGAGGAGATCTCCATCGGCATGTGGGTGGGGCGTTCCGCCACCCCGAACACCCTGGACGTCGCCGCCCGGCAGCTCGGTACCGCCCGCTCCGGCCGGGTGCTCCAGAAGGAGAACCCCGTCCAACTGCACGCCTGTCCGTGGTGCGGCACCGCCCTCGACGCCCACCACTACTCGGTGGACGACGAGGCCCAACGGATGGACGTGCGTTGCCCCGGTGCGAACTGCGACTTCTCCGACGGACTGCCCGTACACCTGGTCGACCAGGCGGTGTACGCGGCCCGGCCCACCCTGGTGATCGCGACCGTCGACAAGTTCGCCTCGATGCCCTGGCGCGCGCAGACCGCCGCCCTCTTCAACCGGGACCGTCAGGACGCCACCCCTCCACCGGAGTTGATCGTGCAGGACGAACTGCACCTGATCTCCGGCCCGCTGGGCACCCTGACCGGCCTGTACGAGACGGCCGTCGACGTCCTCGCCGACCGCCCCAAGGTCATCGCCTCGACCGCGACCATCCGCCGGGCCGCCGACCAGGGCAGGGCACTGTTCTCCCGCGAGGTCCGGCAGTTCCCGCCCGCCGGTCTGGACGCCCGCGACTCCTGGTTCGCCGTGGAGACGCCGGCGAGCGAGAAGGCGTCCCGCCGCTACGTGGGGCTGCTCGCCCCGGGCACCAGCCAGTCCACCCTGCTGATCCGGACCTACGCCACCCTGCTCCACCAGGCGATGCGTGCCGACACCACGGAAGAGGTGCGGGACGCGTACTGGACGCTGGTCGGCTACTTCAACAGCCTGCGTCTGCTGTCCGCTGCCGAACTCCAGGTGCACGACGACGTCGTGGCCTACCTGGACCACCTCGCCGACCGCGACGGGTGCGCACCGCGATCCGTCGGCAACCACTCCGAGCTGACCAGCCGGGTCGACGCCAGCGAGATCCCGGCCCGTCTCAAGCAGATCGAGCGCCGGCTGGCGGACGACGCGGCGGACGTCGTGGACGTCCTCCTCGCCACGAACATGATCGCCGTCGGCGTGGACGTGGACCGGCTCGGCCTGATGGCCGTCATGGGCCAGCCTCAGACCACCGCCGAATACATCCAGGCCACCAGCCGGGTGGGCCGTGCCCACCCCGGTCTGGTCGCGGTGATGCTCAACGCCGGCCGCTCACGGGACCGTTCGCACTACGAGAACTTCCAGCACTTCCACTCCGCGCTCTACCGCGAGGTCGAGTCCACCTCGGTGACGCCCTTCTCGGCCCGCGCACGCGCCCGCGGACTGCACGCGGTGATCGTCGCCCTGGCCCGCATCGCGATCCCCGCCGCCCGCAGGGACGAGGACGCGGGGAGGATCCACCTCTTCCGGGACGAGCTGCGGGAGACGATCCGCCCGCTGATCCTCGAACGGGTCGCGAGGGTCTCCCCGGCGGATACCGCAGCCAAGGAGGTCGCCCTCGTCGCCGCGGCCTTCGACGAGTTCGTGGACTGGTGGTACGACGAGGCCGAGGCACACGGCGGTCTGTACTACGAACCGAAGCGCGGGCGCTCCGTCCCCTCGCTGCTCAAGCCCTACAACGACGCCCTGGAGGACGTCGAGGCATGGGAGACCCTGTGGTCCCTGCGCGACGTCGACGCCGAGTCCGCCCTGTTCATGGAGGCATCCCGATGACCCCGCCCCCGTCCCGCCGCCGGCGCGGCACCGACGGCTCCACCGCACCGACCCGCAATCTGCCCCGCCGCGGTGCGGTCCGCCGGGCCCAGGCCATCACCACCTACGGCGTGGGGTCGCTCATCGCCGTCGACCAGGAGTCCTTCATCGTCGCGGGCATCGACGGTGCCGCGGAGCACTGGCCCCACGACGAGGCACCGGTGATCCGCGAGCCCCGCCTCGCCCGGGTGTTGGACGTGCGACACTTCCGGCTTCCACCCGCCTCCGCCGACGACAGTCGGGACGGCATCCGGGTCCGCCGCTTCCCGCTCTGGCACCATTGCCCCGAGTGTCACGCCCTGGACCACGTGGGCAAGTTCAACCCACCTCCCGGACGCAACGAGTGCGGCGAGTGCGCCGAGCCACTGGTCCCCTCCCGCTTCGTGGTCGCCTGCGAGGACGGGCACATCTCCGACTTCCCGTACCGGGCTTGGCTGCACCGACGGCTGCGCGGGGAAGGCACGGTCGTCACCTGTGACGGCCGGATGAGCCTCCGGTCGTCGGGCCGAACCTCGTCGCTTCGCTCGGTGGTGCTCTCCTGTTCCTGCGGAGTGCCCGAGGTGTCCATGGAGGGATCCTTCCGGGCCGGCGCCCTCAAGGAGCTGAACATCGGCTGCAAGGGCGAACGGCCGTGGCTGAAGGACGCACCCAAGGACTCCTGCCTCCTGACACCCCGCACCCTCCAGCGCGGTTCGTCCTCCGTCTGGCAGCCGGTGCTCCGCTCGGCCCTGTCCATCCCGCCGTGGAGCGACACCAGGGTGAACGCCCTGGACAAGCATTGGGACAAGCTCCGCGGCTGCACCAGCCTCGTGGAGATGGAGATCCACCTGAAGCACATCTTCGACGGGGTGCCCTCTCCGGTGACCGCCCAGGAAGCCTTGGACCTGGTCGCTGCCATGGAGGCCGAGGACCCCTCCGGCGAAGACGCTCCCGACCGCGACCAGGAGCAGCGCTACCGGGCCCTGCGCGACCTCGAGTACCAACGCCTGTGCGCCGGCAACCCCGAGGAGTTCGGCCACCATACCGAGCAGTTCGTCTGCGAGCCGCCGGTCGGCGACGAGAAGCCCCTGACCGGCCTGGGCCTCGTCGCCCCGATGCTGGTGAAGAAGCTCCGCGAGGTCCGCGCGCTCAAGGCCTTCACCCGGGTCATCGACCCCGAGACCTCCTCCGAGGGCCACGAGGCGCCGCTGTCCCTCTCTCCCACCGACTGGCTTCCCGCCATGGAGGTGCACGGCGAGGGCGTGTTCCTCCGCTTCGACGAGGAGAAGGTCGACGCCTGGGCCGAACTCCCGGCCGTCGCGGCCCGCGTGGCCCGGATGCGGCACCGCCATCAGCAGGTCCTCACCGAGCGGGCCTCCGACCCGACCCGGGCCCCGGTCTCGCCCGCCGATCCCCGCATGGCCCTGCTGCACACCTTCGCGCACGTGATGATCAACGAGTGGAGCCTGGACTCGGGGTACCCGGCTGCCTCCCTCCGTGAGCGGATCTACTCCGGCGACGAGATGGCGGGCGTCCTGATCTACACGGCCACCAGCGACTCGGCCGGGAGCCTCGGCGGACTGGTCGCCCAGGGGGAGATCGAGCGACTCGCCCGGGCCGTGCGCTCGGCCGTCCACCGCGCCGAATGGTGTTCCGCCGACCCGCTCTGCGTCGAGACCGAGATCTCCGGTGCGGGCGGCACCAACCTGGCCGCCTGTCACGCCTGCGTGATGCTCCCGGAGACCAGCTGCGAACACAACAACGGCCTGCTCGACCGGGCCCTGATCGTCGGTACCCCCGAGGACCCGTCGATCGGCTTCCTTTCACACCTGCTCACCCACTGAGCACCGAGCAGTGACGCCCGCGGCGGACGGCACCCTTGTGTGCCGCCCCGCCGCGGGCGTCACCGTCACACCGCGACTCGGGTCACCGCCGGTCCCGCTATGCAGGTGCGGGCAGGCCCAACGCCGCCCGGATTGCGAGCCCGAGAGCCCGGGCCACCGGGGGCGGCGACGCGTGCCCCACTTGCCGATAGCGGACCGTCTTCCCACCGGCGAAGGCCCAGTCGTCGGGGAAGCCCTGAAGCCGGGCCGCCTGTTCGACCGTCAGCTTCACCATGTCCGTGCCGTCCGGCGAAGGGTCCCAGCCGTCCTCGGGTCCGGGGACCCGGTCGGCGACGGTCCCTCCGTTCACCCTCATGCGGGCCCACGAGCGCTTCGATCCGGTCGGGCCCAGATCCGGCCCACCGCGGTTCCAGGAACCTCCGACCAGGGTCGGGGCGATCTCCCGGGCCTGCTCGGCCCAAGCCTCGGCATGCGGCCATCCGCGGGCCGCCATCGAGTCGCCCAACGCCTCCCCCACCGTCAACGGCGGCTCACCGTTCGGTGCCGGCGGCACGAAGTCATGCATGCCGTCGTCCTTCAATGCCACCAGGATCCCCTGCTTGCGGTCCTGGGGCACGCCGTGCCACTTCGCGTTGACGACGAACCAGTCGTACGTGTATCCGAGGTGTCGGAGCTCGACCTCGACCTGGGAGCGGATGGGTTCGTACTCGGGCTTGACGGCCAGCTCGGAGACGTTCTCGATGAGCAGGGCACGCGGCTGCACACCGTGCAGGAGCATGACCGTCGCTTCGAGCAGGCGGAGTTCCGCGTCGCTGTCCTCGCGCCCCACCGCCGCACTGGCCTTCACCCGGGGCAGACCGGCCGCCACGAGGTCCACGTCGTAGACCTCCTGGTGCTCCTCCGGAACGAAGTCGAGGAGATCGGCCTCCAGGACGTGCCACTCCGGGCGGTTCAGCCTCAACGTCTCGCAGGCCACCGGACGGTTGTCCAGCAGCAGCACGGGATCGAACCCGGCCTGCTCCAAACCGAGCGCGAGCCCGCCCGCCCCGGCGCACACGGCGAGGGAGGTCAGGCGTTCGCGACGGGACTCTTCCATGATCACCATCTGCACTCGTCGGGAACTCGGCGAAGGCTGACGCCCTGAGCCACCGATGATCGCATCTCCCACCCACACACGTCGATGGTGCGGATGCGCACGACATGTGGTCGGGCAGGGTGGCCACGGATGCCGGCCGCTCGCTCTCGGACAGTCGTGGGCGCAGCGAGCTTCCTCGGTGACGGCACGGAGCTTGTCGTCCAGCGATTCGGGCGCGGTGCTCTCGTTCTCGACCAGTGCGGTGGCCGCCGTGCCCCTGTCTTCGTGATCGTCGCTGTCACGCCTGCCACAGGTGCTCCATGCGAGTGTAGGCCAACCCCCGACCGAAGTTCTCGATGTTGTCGGCAACGTTGAGGATCAGGCAGGAGGCCTTCCCGCCATTGAGCTCGCCTCGCAGACCACGACCGATCATCTGGATATAGGTGTTCGGGCTAAAGGTCGGACGGGCGACCACCACGGCACGCACCGCGGGAGCGTCGAATCCCTGAGTCAGCACCTTGAAGTTGGTGAGGACCCGGATACCGCCGCCCCGGAAGGCCGCGATGCGCCTGCGGCGCGTGCTCGGAGGAGTTTGACCGTCGATCGAGGCGGCGGTGATGCCCCGGTCCTGGAGCAACGCGGCCAGCACCTGCGCGTGTTCGACCGAGGTGGCGAAGACCAGGACCGGCCAGTTCGCCGGGAGCTGTTCGATCCGGTCCACGATGCGGCGCGTCCGCTCCACGTCCTGCGCCAGCCTCCGAACGACGTCTGCCGGCAGCGCCATCGCGTGAGTGCGCTCCATCTCACGCACTTGGAGCTCGTCCAGGACACAGGAAGAACCGCCGGAAACCGCCTACGCCCTGCGAAAGCAAGGCGGGATGACAGGATTTGAACCCGCGTTGGCGAAGGCTCAGGTGTTCGGGTACGAGCTCAGGCTCTCCGTTGTAGGTTTGGCCCTGTCATCAGCGCGGCCCGCCGGGCTTCCCTCCAGGGACATGCCCCCACCCGCACGAGTCACTTCGTGCTGCCTGGGAGCATTCCTTGCTGTTCCGCGACTCCGCGTCCGCGGTCGCCGCCGAGAGCCTGGCCGGATCACTGTTCGTGCGCCTCATCGACCAGTTCGTCCACAAGCACGGCCACAAGCCCAGCCCGTCCGAGGTGCGTTCGTGGGAGCGGAGCATCCCGGTCCTGACCAATGCTCTGCTGGACGCCGGGCTCGGCATGGTGGAGGTGCTCCTCGAGTACTCGCTTCCGCTCAACAGCAAGCGCGCGGACGTCATACTCGCCGGCGTCCACCCGGGCACGGGCGCACCGTCGTACGTGGTGGTCGAGCTCAAGCAGTGGAGCAGCGCGCTTCCGGAGGACGGCGAGCCGCTGCTCTGCCGGGTCGACGCGTACACCCGGCCGGTGCTGAACCCGATCGAGCAGGTCCGCGGCTACTGCGACTACCTGATCTCCTTCAACGGCGCGCTCGCCGCTCATCCCGAGCGGCTGTCCGGCGTGGCCTTCCTCCACAACGCGACTGAGTTCGGCGTCCAGGGCCTCTACGAGGTGCCGCAGGACGAGCGCGGCCGGCTCTTCACCGCCGAGCGCCGCGGGGAGTTCGTGCAGTACCTCCGCTCGAAGCTGAAGCCGGTCTCCGGCGCAGAGGCGGCAGATCAGTTGCTCGCGGGCAAGGTGGCCCCGTCCAAGCAGCTGATGGCGGTCGCCGCCGAAGAGGTTCGCGAGCGCGAGCAGTTCGTCCTGCTGGACGAGCAGAAGGTCGCCTACGAGCTGGTACTGCGCGCGGTCCGTCAGGCGCAGCAGTCCGACCACAAGGAGGTCGTCGTCATCACGGGCGGCCCCGGCACCGGGAAGAGCGTCATCGCGCTGTCCCTCCTCGGCGATCTGTACCGGCGTGGCGTCACGGCTCTGCACGCGACCGGGTCCAGCTCGTTCACCACCACGATGCGTCGGGTCGCCGGCGCACGGAAGCGTGCGGTCCAAGACCTGTTCAAGTACTTCAACAGCTTCATGACCGCCGAGCGCAACGGGCTGGACGTGCTGATCTGCGACGAGGCCCACCGGATCCGGGAGACGTCGGCGAACCGCTACACCCGGGCCGCCCAGCGCACCGGCAAGCCGCAGATCGAGGAGCTGATCGACGCCGCCCGAGTGCCCGTGTTCCTGCTGGACGAGCACCAGGTCGTCCGGCCGGGCGAGATGGGCACCGTGGCCCAGATCCGGGCCGCCGCCGCCGTGAAGGGCCTGGACTGCCAAGTGGTCGAACTGGACAGCCAGTTCCGCTGCGGCGGCAGCGACGCCTACCTGCACTGGGTGGTACGCCTCCTGGACCTCGAACCCGGCGGCCCCGTCGATTGGGAGCCCGACGGCAAGGTCGCCCTGGAGGTGGCCGACAGCCCCCAGGAGCTGGAGGCCTTCCTCGACGCCCGGCGTGCGGAGGGATACGGCGCCCGCATGTCGGCCGGATACTGCTGGAAGTGGACCACGAAGGTCGCTCCCGGAGAGCCGCTCCCCCTCGACGTGCACATCGGTGACTGGGCCCGGCCGTGGAACGTCTACGGCGACCGCTCTATCGCCGGCGCCCCTCCCGCCGCACTCTGGGCCACCGACCCGGCCGGCTTCGGCCAGGTCGGCTGCGTGTACACGGCCCAGGGCTTCGAGTACGACTGGAGCGGCGTCATCCTCGGGCCGGACCTCGTCTGGCGGACCGACCGGTGGATCACCGACCGGACGGCGTCGAAGGACCCCGTCTTCCGCAAGTCCACCACCGACGCCGACATCGACCGCCTGATCCGCAACACCTACAAGGTGCTGCTGACGCGAGGAATGATCGGCACAGTCGTGTACTCGACGGACCCGGAGACCCGCGCCAAGTTGCGGGACCTGGTCACCGGGCAGCAGACGGGCCGGATCGAAGCAGCGCACGACCGCGGCCGATTGCCACTCACTGATCACACGTGAGGCAATCGCGACGAACCAGTCTGCACGGTCGGGGACAGCCGTGCAGGCTGGAGTCGGACGGCACATGACCACCGCTGATGGGTCGGCGATCGGACAGCCCGCTCTCAGCCGACAGGAGCCGGACCCAGAGCCGCTCGGGGCGTACCGCGGAAGACCTGTTCGGCGTGCCACTCCCGGTGTCGCCCGGCGACCGATGGAATCCCTGCCTGCGGGCCGATGACCGGCCGCCCGGCCAACGCGAGCACATGCTGCCTGCTGGCCTCGCTGCGTCCGACGAAGCGCTGCGAGACGAGTATGCGGTGCCCCGCGCCCAGGCCCAGGACGCCCTTGTCGAAGAGCTTGTGGTGCAGGGAGCACAGGCACAGACCGTTGTCGACCTCATCCGGCCCGTCGTAGGACCACCAGCGCACGTGAGCTGCTTCCAGGCCCACCGTGCTCGCTCCCAGCATCCCGCCGTAACCACAGAAGGCACACTGGAACTCGTAGGCGGTCAGGACGAGTTCACGCATCCGCTTGTCCCGCTGCCGTCGCGCCGCCCGCTCTGCTCCGCCCAGGGTGCCGGTCACGCCCTCGGTCTCGACCAGGTCCAGGTCGAGACCAACGGCCTCGCACAGGTCTGTGTGCAGCGACGGCGGGAAGTGGAAGTCCAGGATCACCCGCGCCAGACGGCCCAGGAGGGCCGGCTCCTTCCACAGAGCCGTTCGCAACTCGGGCGCGAGCCTTCCGGTCGCGCCGCTGGAGCGGAGGACCCGCACCCCGCTTCCAGGGCTCCCGAGCCCATGGTCGGTCCTGACCTCCCAGACACCGTCACTGACCAGATGATGGAACGGGTACGCAGGGGTCGTCGGATGGGACGGCCCGTACTCTTCGAGCAGCCGCTTCAGCTCCTCCTCGACAGCGCTGTACCTCAGTTCACCATCAGCATCGCGCTGGAAGCTGCCCAGCGCGTACAACAGCAACAACGGTTTGTGCGGCGCCCGAACATCGTTGTTCGTCCACCGCCTCAGCTTCGCCACCCGCTCCAGCCAGTCCATGGCCGCCCAGCGTATTCCGGGACACCGACACCACCTCAGCCTCAGCCCTCCACACTGAAAATCGGCCTGGCGTCGCCGCCCTACACAGGGTGGTCCCTAACTCCTCCCGACGATCCTCAGCCTCACCAGACAGCACTACCTGCTCCGTGCACCCTGAGATCCCCCGATGCGCCCTTGATCCACCGTGTCGTTCAGCGGACTGTCAGACCCTGAGTTGGTCATACGACGATCGATCGGGGGATTCTCATGTCGGACGCACACTCCGCCAGTCCGTGGGCACGTACGGTCTTCGGTTCCCTCGCGGCCGAGGTCACGGCAATCGTGCCCGCATGCCTTGTCCGGGCCCACGAACGCGCCCAAGGCGGCCACGAAGGCGTCCACACGCAGACGCTCGAAGCGTACGGACACGGGCTTTACGCCGCACAGTACGAGGAACTATCGGCCGGCCTCTCTCAGCTCCCCGGCGTTGAGCTGGTGCGGCTCCAGGCGCGGACCGTCGCAGTGATCGCCGGCCATGTCATCTACCCCTACCGGTACGCGAAGAAGGACGTGCCCGTGACTGCTGCCAGACTCCGCAGCGCGTCAGGGCTTCGCGCTGACCTCATCCGCAGGCACGGCCCCGACCCACGTCAGGGAGAGCTGGATCTCGACATCGAACTGCCGGATGAGGACGAGCCTCATGCGGATCTCGCCCGCCTCTCGCCGGACACCAAGCTTGTTCTCGTCGCCTACGCCTGCTCGCTGACTGACGGCGTGGTCCGCCTGGAATGGGGATCCGCGGAACTTCGCCGCGAAGATCGTTCACTAATCTGGCACCGCCATGAGCCCCTGCCTATCCCCCGAAAGCGCTGACGTGAGACCTCCCAGCGGGTGGCTGCTGAAATTCGACCAGCAGCGCACGGTGGCGGGTAGTGGCGGAGTGATGGCAGCTCCAACGCCATGCTGCGTCGGCGGACGCCGTCGAGGTGCTGCTGGTGTGGTGGAATCTCACCGCCGTAATCAAAAACCACCTCCACCTTGTCCACCCGGGTCATCGTCTCGCTGGAGCGGTGTGCTGCGGCCACGCGGGCAAGTCTGCCGGATAGCGCCTCCTTCGAAGGACTCGTGTTCTGCCAATCGGACGGCGCACCGCTACGCCCGCCCGCATCCTGATCGACTCAGAAGTCCCGCTGGTCGTCGGATCGAAGACGCTGCAGCACTCGACGCTGTCGACCACGGTCAACATCCACGGGCACCTGCTCCCGCACGCCACCCGCGATGCGGTCACCGCACTGCGCCAGGCCCTGGACGACGCCTCGCCACCATCCGCCATCCCCAGCGGCGAGTCGCCAGTCCTCTCGAACACCCCATAGCCGGCCACGCGTCACGGGACCACAGGCCTGCCATCACCATTCACTCAAACGAGAACAGCGGGTCTGTCATTTCTGACAGACCCGCTGGTCACATACGTCGGGACGACAGGATTTGAACCTGCAACCCCTTGACCCCCACAGTCAAGGAGTTCAACTATTGTCGGCAGTCGAGACCTCAATGTCTCGGCTTCTCTGTTGCTCAACCACCCTGAGGTGCACGTGAGTTGGAAGTTTTCGACGAGAGCAGTGCATCGGAGAGCTGACAATTCGCCAATGTTTACTTTGCGCACAGCATCCGCTTTCGCCCATCGGCGTTCATGAGCGCTCATCCCACGTGGTCCCAAAATGGTCCCCAGGCTGACCACCCCACCGCAGCTACTGCCGGTGACCGAGATCTGTCGCCCCTTCAGCAAGCACCACCGTGCGATCCCGACAGCCGCTGCGCCGGCGGCGCCGGCCAGCTCGCGGGGCCAGCTCCTGCGAGCGGATCACGGTCGCTTACCCACCGACTATGGATTGTGATCTTCCAGGTGGTGTGTCGTCTTGAGCGTGTCTTCTCCAGATGGTTCTGATGCGCCTCGCGCACCGCCCCGCACACTCTGCCGCCAAGCGCCCCGCTGGACAGCCAGCCTTGGAATGGCATCACCGTGCTCTTCGCGCAGCGCGGTCGGTTCTATCAGCAGTGCTGGTGCAAGGACGGACAAGGGGAGTATTTAGGTCCGTAGCGTTCGAGGCTGGCTATGGAGCACCACGATCGCTCACAGCCACATTCTCGAGAACTCGGCCGACGAGACCGCTCTCACACTGACACGGGCCATCGACCGCGCTGAATCGGGCAGCGGCTGGTCGAGCACACTGGGGTTGGCAGCGGTGACCCCGTGGCAGTGTGAGCTATGCCTGCCGTCGGCCGAAGCTTGAGCAAGCCCGGTAGAGCGGTCGCCGTCACACGATCACTGCGGGTGAGCCATGGCTGCTTCCGTCAGCGCTGCCGGGCTCCGAACCAGGCGCTGCGCCCAGTGCATCTGACCCCCTTCGGGAGCACTCCGGCGTACGAACACACTGTTCGATCACGCGAGCACGGGAGTGACTGTCTGGGGCCGCACACTCAAGTCAGCTTTGATTCCGCTAGGTTGAGAAGCAATAGTCGAAAGGGCCTCAGTCAGACGTGGTGGCCCAACAGGAGGCCACTGGTGAGCGATCGCAGCGCCATCGAATGGACGGAGGCGACCTGGAACCCCACCACCGGGTGCGACCGGGTCTCATCCGGATGTGACAACTGCTACGCCCTCGCGCTGGCACGGCGGTTGAAGGCGATGGGCGCGGAAAAGTACCAGGCGGACGGTGACCCCCGCACGTCCGGGCCGGGTTTCGCTCTCACGCTCCACCGGGACGCCCTGAAGGTGCCGTACGGCTGGAAGAGCCCGCGGACGGTGTTCGTGAACTCGATGTCGGACTTGTTCCACGCGAAGGTGCCGCTCGACTTCGTGCGCCGGGTCTTCGCGGTGATGGCGGACACCCCCCAGCACACCTACCAGGTGCTGACCAAACGGGCGAGGCGGCTTCAGCGCGTCGCCGACCGGCTCGAGTGGCCGGAGAACGTGTGGATGGGCGTGTCCGTGGAGAGCTCGGCCAAACTCGACCGCGTCGACGACCTCCGCGGCGTCCCGGCGGCGGTGCGGTTCCTGTCGTGCGAGCCGCTGCTCGGCCCGCTGGAGGGGCTCGACCTGGACGGCATCCACTGGGTGATTGCCGGCGGCGAGTCGGGCCCCGGGCACCGGCCGATGGACGCGTCCTGGGCCAGGCAGGTGCGCGACGCCTGCCAGGAGGAGAACGTGGCGTTCTTCTTCAAGCAGTGGGGAGGCCGCACTCCCAAGGCCGGCGGGCGGTTGCTGGACGGACGGACCTGGGATCAGATGCCCTTGCCTGTCACGGTCTGACCGGCGGGCGCACCTCCAGCTTGTGGACCGGGGATCCCTTACCGTCACTGGGCGTTCCCCCCGCTCCGTGCAAGTGCTTGACCGCCTGGCGGGCGATGGTCTCGGGCACCTGGCCGTAGTGCTCCCCGAACACCTCCAGCGTGTGGTCGACCAGCTTGAACGGACGACCGGCCCGCAGCAGTTCGTCGAGGTTCGCGGCCATGGCCGGCACAGCCTCGGCCCGGACGTGGTCAGGATCGGGACGCTGCAGGGTCGCCATCGCGAACAGCGCGCTGTCCTCGGCCTCCTCCGTCAGTTCGAGCCCCTCCCACCACGTGTCCCGGGCCCGGGCGTGTGCATCACCGAAGGCCCACAGGCCGTGGTTGCTGCGCGTCCCGAACACCAGGTTGTAGACGGCCTTCCGGCCCGGTGCGCTGGTGACCGGCACCGAGACCGTACTCATGCCCGTCCGTTCGCCGAGGCGCCTGCTGTACTCGGCGGCCACCTTGTCGTCGGCATCCCTGGTGTAACCGTCGGCGAAGAAGTCCCGCCACCAGCGTCCGCCGCACACCTCGTCCAGGCGCTCGTTGGTCCGCTCATTCCCCTTCGCGGAGTGGGAGTTCCCTCCGATCCGGCGCACCGCCATCATGCTGAAGTTCAGCAGCAGCTCGGTCGGCGGCCAGGTCTCCTTGCGGCGCCTGGCGAGGACGTCGACGAGGGTGTCGAACGGCAGGGCGAGCCCGCACGGGTCCAGGAACAGGAACAGCGGACGGCCTGCGGCGGCGGCCAGCACCTCGTCCATGAGTCCAGTCACGTCACCGTGGAAGGCGCGGGCGTCGACGCCCTGCCTGCGGTACTCGGCGACGACGGACTCCAGATGGGAGAAGGACGTCGCGGACTTCTCCGCGAAGAAGCAGGTCCAGCGGACGAGGTTCTTCGCCTGATGGTCGGCTGCGATCTTGAGAACGAGTTCGGCCGATCCCGCGGTTCCGTTCTCGTAGCGGCCCTCGCCGGCATACCCGTCCAGATAGACGACCTCGCCACCGCTCTTCGAGGCGGTCATCCCTCCGAACCGGGGTATGTAGCGGCTGAGCAAGGTGTGCTTGAAGATGCTGGGCAGCGCAGGTGCCGACCAGTACTCCCCCGATGTGCCCTTCGACATTCGTCCCCCTCCGCGCCCGGCAGGACCCGACCACTGATCGCTCCAGGGTGGGTGAGGCGCATGCATTGCGTAAAGACCACGTGTCAGCCATCCCGCCACCCCGCGTGCCGCATGGGACACGACGGGCACAGTCCCGTGGGCAGGCATCCAGGGGCATCGCAGCGGGCAGGGAAGGCGCGCTTCACGCTGGGAGGCGCCACTCGCCATCGGAAGCGATTACATGAAAGCACAGGCGTGAAAGCACCGTCTAACGCCTTTCTGAAGTTGACTTGTGCTGTATGGTGCAACCAAGCCGACGATCGGAGCCAGGACCACACCCATGTCGCAGCCACCCGCACCATCCGCCCAGGTGACAGCCGCCGAGATCTCCCGCATCGCCGGAGTCACGCGCGCCACCGTCAGCAACTGGCGCCGTCGACACGAGGACTTCCCCGCGCCCACGGGCGGTACGGACAGCAGCCCGCTGTACAACCTGGAGAAGATCCGCGCATGGCTCGCCTCACGCGGACAGCGCACGGCGGCCACGCCCAGCGGGGAGCTGCGCACCACCCTGCGCCTCCGGGAGCGTGCCGGCGCCGGCACGTCCGATCTGCTCCTGATGGTCATGACAGCAGCCCGCCGCCCCACCGACGTCCTCACCGATCTGAACGCGCTGTCCGATACCGATCTGGTGAGGCAGGCGAACGACGCGGCGGCCGAGGTCGTGGATGTGGTGCCGGGCACTGAACCCGTCCAGTTCACCGTTGCCGACGCCCCGGTGCTGCGAGCCCTGCTGCTCTGTGTCCGCGATGAGGGCGCACAGATGGCGCTGGACGTACTCGCGGACAGGGAGCTGGAGGACAGTGCCGTCAGTGGGGCCTACCGGACTCCGGCCCCGCTCGCTGACCTGCTGGCCCGCCTGGCACCAGGCTCTCCGGCCCGGGTTCTGGATCCCGCCTGCGGCAGCGGCACCCTGTTGTCAGCCGCCGCCGCGCTCGGCGCACGCGAGCTGTACGGCCAGGACAGCCTTCCCGTCCAGGCGCGACGCACTGCGGTCGACCTGACCCTGACGGCCGACGAGGACGCCGCCGTCACCGTACGCACGGGTGACAGCCTGCGGGCCGATGCCTTCCCGGACCTCGCCGTCGACGCCGTGCTGTGCAACCCGCCATACGGCGACCGTGACTGGGGCCACGACGAACTGGCCTACGACCCGCGCTGGGCGTACGGTTTCCCGCCCCGCGCCGAATCCGAACTCGCCTGGGTCCAGCACGCGCTGGCCCACCTCGAGCCGGGCGGCCACGCCGTGCTTCTTCTACCGCCGGCCACGGCATCCCGCTCCTCCGGCCGCCGCATCCGCGCCGAGCTGATCCGCAGCGGCGCGCTGCGAGCGGTGGCAGCCCTGCCGCCGGGGGCAGCGATTCCGCTCCACATCGGCCTGCAGGTATGGGTACTGCAGCGGCCGAAGCCGGCTTGGCCGACATACCAGACGGTGCTCTTCGTCGACACCACGGGCGAACCCACGGCTCCAGGCCGAGGCGGAAGCCGTTCCGGTGCGGTGGACTGGACGCGAGTGACCGAGCAGATCCTCTCCGCGTGGAAGACCTACACCGAGGACCCGAACGCGTTCGAACCGAGAGCCGGTGTGGCACGAGCAGTGAGCGTGGTCGACCTGCTCGACGAGGTCGTCGACGTGACCCCTGGCCGCCAGGTGCGTGCGTCCCAGGCCGACATGGACCCGCGGGAACTGGCCGACCAGGCTGTCACGGCCCAGGAGGCACTGACCGGAGCAACGCGGTCGGTCGCCTCGCTGGCAGCCACGGAGCTGTGGGACGCGGCGGGCGCCTCGGCCCGGCAGTGGCGATCCGCCACGGTGTCCGACCTGGCCCGGGGCGGCGCGCTGAAGGTTCTGCGGACACCCTCCGCGGCACCGAGGCAGGCGGACGGCGAAGGCGGTCCGGGGACAGGAGGCGGGGCAACCCGACCTGCCCTCACCGGTGGCGACATCGCCCGCGGAAGCAGACCTACCGGGAGGATCGACGCACACCTCACCGAGCAGGTACCGGAGATCGCCGTCGGCGACGTGCTGGTCCGTGGCCTGATCGGCGGCCGGGGCCCCGTTGCGCGGGTCGCGGGCGAGGAGGAGGCGGGCGTGCTGCTCGGCCCGAACATTCACCTCTTCCGGCCCGACCCGGCGCGACTCGACTCCTGGTTCCTCCACGGCTTCCTCGGCTCGGAAGCCAACCTGGCCGGCGCCTCCACCGGCAGCTCCACCCTGCACCTCAGCCCAGGCCGGCTGCGCGTCCCCCTGCTGCCGCTCGAGGAACAGAGGCGGTACGGAGAGGCGTTCCGGCATGTCGCCGCCCTCCGCGAACAGGCCCGCCGAGCCGAGGAGTTCGCCGAGCAGACAGCGCAGCTCGTGGCCAACGGCCTCACAGGCGGGCAGCTCGTCCCGAGCGCACCCGGGGCACACGAACTCCCCCACTCATGATGCGGACAGACGAGGCCTCCAGTCTCCCACCGCACTCCATGTCATCCGTACCGGCCCTGGAAGGGAAGCGGAAGAAGTCTTGAACAGCAGCAAGCACACGGAGTTGGCGAACCATGCATGGTCCGTCGCCGACCTCCTGCGGGGGGACTACAAACAGTCCGACTACGGCAAGGTCATCCTGCCGTTCACGGTGCTGCGGCGACTGGAGTGCGTGCTCGAACCGACCCGCGAGAAGGTCGCGGAGCTCGCGGAGCAGTACAAGGACAGCGACATCGACCCGGACCGCTTCCTGAGCCGGGCCTCGGGCCACACCTTCTACAACAGGTCCAGCCTGACCCTGAAGAAGATCGCGGCGGACCCGCAGAACGCAGCCAAGAACCTCGCGGTGTACGTCGGGGCGTTCTCCGACAACGCCCGAGGCGTGCTAGATCGCTTCGAGTTCGCCCAGCAGATCAAGCGACTGGACAGTGCAGGTCTGCTCTACCAGGTCATCGGCAAGTTCACCGACCTGGACCTGCGGCCCGAGATCGTGCCCAACCACAACATGGGCTACATCTTCGAGGAGCTGATCCGCCGCTTCTCCGAACAGTCCAACGAGACGGCCGGTGAGCACTTCACGCCGCGTGAGGTCATCCAGCTCATGGTGCGGCTGCTGGTCGCTCCGGACGGCGACGCGCTCCAGCTTCCGGGCGCGGTGCGCACGGTCCTCGACCCCGCGTGTGGCACGGGCGGCATGCTCTCCGCGATGGAAGACCTGATCACGGAGCTGAACCCGGACGCCACGGTGGAGGTGTACGGCCAGGAGCTCAACCCCGAGTCGTGGGCGATCTGCCGGTCCGACCTCATGATCAAGGGCCAGGACCCGGAGAACATCGCCTTCGGCAACTCTTTCTCCGACGACGGCCACGCCCGCAAGACCTTCGACTACATGCTGGCCAACCCGCCGTTCGGCGTGGAGTGGAAGAAGGTCAAGGACGAGGTCGAGGCCGAGCACAAGTCGCTGGGAGAGGCAGGCCGCTTCGGCGCGGGCCTGCCCCGCATCAACGACGGGTCGCTGCTGTTCCTCCAGCACATGATCTCGAAGATGAAGCCGGTGGATGTCAACGGCGGGGGCGGCTCACGTCTCTCGATCGTCTTCAACGGCTCGCCGCTGTTCACCGGCGCGGCCGGCTCGGGTGAGTCGGAGATCCGCCGCTGGATCCTGGAGAACGACTGGCTTGAGGGCATCGTCTCCCTGCCTGACCAGCTCTTCTACAACACCGGCATCTCTACGTACTTCTGGATCCTGACCAACCGCAAGAGCCCCGACCACAAGGGCAAGGTCGTCCTCCTGGACGCCCGCGACCAGTGGCAGAAGATGCGCAAGTCACTGGGCGACAAGCGCAAGCAGCTCAGCGCCGACCACATCGCCACGGTGGTCAAGCTGTACGGCGAGGCCCTCGACGTGGCGGCGGACTCGGACCACCCGCTGCACGGCAAGGTGAAAGTCTTCCGCAACGAGGGCTTCGGCTACCAGCGGATCACGGTGGAACGCCCGCTGAAGCTGCGGTTCGAGGTGACGGAGGAGACGCTGACGGAGCTGGAGGCGTCCAAGGTCATTCAAAAGCTCCCGCAGGCCCCGGCCCTGGCGGACGCGTTCAAGTCCCTACTGGGCACTAGCTGGGCAACGAAGCAGGACGCCTGGCTGACCCTGAAGGACGCAGTGGTCCAGGCCGGCGGAACCTGGCCCACGGGCGCACCGTTCAACAAGGCACTACGCGAGGTGATCGGCGTCCGGGCCCCGGAGGGCGAGGTCCAGCTCATTAAGGGCCAGCCCGAGCCGGACGCGGAGCTCCGCGACTACGAGAACGTCCCGCTGGGCGAGGACGTCGAGGAGTACCTGGCACGAGAGGTCCACCCGCACGTACCGGATGCGTGGATCGACCACGACAAGACGAAGATCGGGTACGAGATCCCGTTCACGCGACACTTCCACGTATACGATCCGCCGCGGTCGTTGGCCGAGATCGACGCAGATCTGAAGTCGCTGGAGTCCGAGATCCAGGAGCTGCTGGGGGAGGTTACCGAATGAGGCATGCTCGGCTTCCGTACGGTGGTGGTGCCATGCCTGACACCTGGGCCATCGTCCCCCTCAGGTACCTGGCCACACTCACGAATGGCTACGTGTTCAACTCCGCGGACCGCTCCGACGAGGGCACCCCCATCATCCGGATCGAGAACCTGAACGGTTCGCCCAACTTCAATTGCTCCAGCCTGTCCCTCCCCGACAAGTACCGCGTGGAGGCAGGAGACTTGCTGTTCTCCTGGTCGGGGAACCCTGGGACCTCTTTCGGCCCGTACCTGTGGACGGAACCCGGCAAGCACTATCTGAACCAGCACATCTTCAAGGTGGGAGTCCACGGCTGCGACCCTCGATGGCTCTACTGGGTCCTCAAAGCGGCCACGCACTGGATCGAGCGGCACCTGGCCAGCGGCATGATCGGCATGGTGCACGTCACGAAGGAGGATCTCACCGGAGTTCCGATCCCGGTTCCGCCCAGGGAAGCACAGATCCGCATCGCCGATTACCTCGATGCCGAGACCAGTCGCATCGACGCCCTGGAACGCGTCCTCCAGCGCGAACTGGATCTTCTCGCGGAGCGCCGTTCGGCAGGTGTGGTGGCGGCCGTGTCCGGCAGTTCGCACGAGCGTTGTCGGACGTCGACGCTGGCCTGGCTCGACACCGTCCCTGTGGCCTGGCAGGAGGTGCGTCTAGGGCTGCTGGCTCGTATGGGCAGTGGCCACACCCCCAGCCGCTCCCATCCGGAATGGTGGACCGACTGCACTATTCCGTGGATCACAACAGGCGAGGTCAAGCAGGTACGGGACGATCGCATCGAGGATCTCTATGAGACCCGGGAGAAGATCAGTGAAATCGGACTCGCCAATTCGGCGGCCGAGCTGCACCCGCAGGGAACCGTGTTCCTGTGCCGTACGGCCTCGGCCGGCTATTCGGGGGTCATGGGGCTCGACATGGCGACGAGCCAGGACTTCGTGACGTGGACCTGTGGACACCGCCTGGTCCCGCACTTTCTCTTGTGGTGCCTTCGGGCCATGCGGCCTGATCTTCTGGGGCGCTTGGCCATGGGATCCACCCACAAGACGATCTATGTTCCCGACCTCCAGATGCTGCGCATTCCGTTGCCGCCCGTCGAGGAGCAGGAACGGATCGTCAAGGAAATCCGCCGGCAGAACACACGACTCGACGCGTTGACCGACCGGGTGCGACGCCAGCTGGAGCTCCTCAAGGAACGCCGCCAGGCCCTCATCACCGCCGCCGTGACCGGCCAGTTCGACGTATCCACCGCCATCGGCCACAACGTCACCGGAGGAGTCTCCGCATGAGCCCCGTGCACGATGAGTCGTCCTTCGGCTCCGCCATCGTCGCTGCCCTCTGCGAGCGGGGCTGGCGCGAGGCGAACCCCGAGGACTACCGGCCCGACCTCGGCCTGGACACCAACGAGCTTTTCACCTTCATCGGCGCGACTCAGCTCGACGAGTGGAACGAGCTCCTCACCGTCTACGGCGGCAACCCCGACGAGGCACAGCGCGGTTTCGCGCAGCGCCTCGACCGGGCGATCTCCGACGACGGCCTTCTCCACGTGCTCCGCAACGGCGTGAAGGACCGCGGGGTCCGTCTCCGCGTCGCCTACTTCAGGCCCAACCTCATCTCCGCCGACTCCGTCCTCGACGGCTACCGGGCCAACCGCCTCACCGTTGTCCGGGAACTCCCCTACGCCACCAAGCAGGCCGACTGGGGCCACCGCCTCGACCTGACGCTGTTTCTCAACGGCATCCCCGTCGCGACCGCCGAGTTGAAGAACCCGCTCACCGGTCAGGGCGTCGAGCAGGCCAAGGAGCAGTACCGGGACGACCGCGACCCGACCGAGCTGATCTTCACGCGCCGCGTCATCGCCAACTTCGCGGTCGACCCGGACCTGGTCTTCGTCGCGACCCAACTGCGCAGCAAGAGCACCCGGTTCCTGCCGTTCAACACCGGCTCGAACGGCCCCGGCCAGCCCGGCGGGGCGGGCAACCCGGCACCCACCGCCCACGGCAAGTACGCCACCTCCTACCTCTGGGAGGAGGTCTGGCAGCGCGACAACTGGCTCGACCTGCTCCAGCGTTTCGTGCACCAGCAGAAGCACAAGACGCCCGGCGGCGGCACCACCAAGTCGACCGTCTTTCCTCGCTTCCACCAGTGGGACGTGGTCCGCAAGCTCACCGCGCATGCGGCCACCCACGGCGCCGGCCAGAACTACCTGATCATGGCCTCGGCGGGCTCCGGCAAGTCGAACACCATCGGCTGGCTCTCCCACCGCCTGAGCGACCTGCACGCCGACACCGACCCGGAGATCCTCGACCCCGAGGCCGTCGCTGTCGGCCGTATCAAGCCCGGCGAGCCCGTCTTCGACAAGGTCATCGTCATCACCGACCGCCGCAACCTGGACGCTCAGCTCCGGGAGACGGTCGGCAGCTTCTCGCAGACCGACGGCCTGGTCGTAAAGGTCGACGAGAAGCACGGGGCGAAGAGCGAGCAGTTGGCCCGTGCCCTCTCCCGGGACACTGGCAAGATCGTCACGGTCACCCTGCACTCGTTCCCGGCGCTGCTGAACTACATCAAGCGCAACCCCACCGAGATCAAGGGCACCCGCTTCGCGATCATCGTGGACGAGGCGCACTCCTCCCAGTCCGGCGACGCCGCCACCGCCGTGAAGTCCGCCCTGCGCGACCTCGGCCTGGACGCCGACTCGGACGACCAGGGCACGACCAGGGTCACCGTGGAGGAGAAACTGAAGGCGAAGGCGGTCGAGCGCTCCCAGGCCGCCAACCTCTCCTACTTCGCCTTCACGGCCACCCCCAAGGCCAAGACGCTCGAACTCTTCGGCACGGAAGGCGTGGAGGACGGCAAGGACGTCTACCGCCCCTTCCATACCTACTCCATGCGCCAGGCCATCGAGGAGGGCTTCATCCTCGACCCCCTGCGCAACTACGTCACCTACAACACCTACTGGAAGCTCGCGAACCTCAACCGGGACGAGAAGGAGGTTGACCCCTCCAAGGCGAACAGTCTGCTGGCTCGTTTCGCGCTCATGCACGAACACACGGTGTCCCAGCACGCCCAGGTGATCGTCGAGCACTTCGTCGCCCACACCCGCGGTCGGCTCGGCGGACGCGCCAAGGCCATGGTGGTCACGGCGTCCCGCCACTCCGCCGTGCAGATGGCCCGCGCCATCCGCAGCTACATCGCCGACCGCGAGTACGACACCAGGTACCCGGACCTCGGGGTCCTGGTCGCCTTCTCCGGTTCCCTCACCATCGACGGTGAGGAGACCACCGAGAGCAAGGAGAACGGTGGCCTGTCGGAGAGCGCTCTGCCCAAGGCATTCGCATACACCCGCGCCGACGACAAGGCAGCCAAAGCCGGCGGCAAGGGGCAGCAGGAATACCGGATCCTCGTCGTCGCCGAGAAGTACCAGACCGGCTTCGACCAGCCACTCCTCACCACCATGTACGTCAACAAGACGCTGACCGGCATCGCCGCTGTGCAGACGCTCTCGCGCCTCAACCGCACCGCCGACCTCAAGTCGCAGGCCGACCTGGCCATCCTGGACTTCGTCAACGAGGCCGAGGACATCCAGGACGCGTTCCGTCCCTACTTCGAGGAGGCGCATACCCTGCCCTCCAACCCGAACCTCCTGTACACGGCCCAGGGCCGCGTCATGTCCGCGCCGATCATCTCGGACAAGGACATGGACGAGTTCGTCGCCGCGTACTTCGAGGCGCAGGAGAAGGCCGACGGGTCCCAGACCAAGTGGGAGAGGCTGCACGCCGAGCTGTATCGGCTGCTGTCCCCCGCCGTCATCCGCTTCAGCACTCTGCTGGAGAGCGGGGAGGAGGACGACGTCGAGGCTGCCGAGGAGTTCCGGGCCAACCTCAACGACTACGTCCGCAAGTACGGGTTCCTCGCGCAGATCGTTCCCTATCAGGACACCGACCTGGAGCGGCTGTACCTGTACGGGCGTTACCTGCTCAACCGGCTGCCCCGCCTCGCGGACGGCGGCGTAGACATAGGCGAGGTCGACCTCAGTCACCTGCGCGTGGAGAAGACCGGCGAGCACGACAAGTCCCTGCTCCCCGAAGGTCCCGCTGAGCTCAAGGGTTTCGGCGACGGGGTCGGCGGCGGGAAGGACGCCGAGAGGTCGCTGCTGTCCGAGCTGATCGAGAAGTTCAACGCGAAGTTCGGCACGGAGTTCACCGAGGAGGACGTCCTCCCGGCCTTCAACGCGACGAAGAAGGACCCGAAGGTCCGGGCCGCCGCCCTCGTCAACGACGAGGAGAACTTCGGTGTCGTCTTCGACAAGAAGTTCGAGGAGAACATGATGGACCACGTCTCCACGATCGACACGCTCGGCAAGCGGTACTTCGGGACGGACCGGGACTTCAAATCCAACCTCGACCGCAGCGCCCGCCGCGCCGCCTGGCGGATGATCCGCCGGGAAGAGGGGCTGGACGACTTCTGACGGGTTGCGGTCCGGCACCATCGGTGTCGGACCGCAACCTCGCCTGATGGGCATGCCCGGGTCCACAGGCCATGCCCATCAGACGATCGGTGGATCACCGCCCCATCGAGAGCACTTCAACGCCCGAAGCAGTGGGACCCTGCGCGGCCCCGGAGGCGACGCCCGGATCTTGAAGCTGCCCACGCCAACCCGCCGCGCTCCGAACATCCACCGACTTCGCCTACGGACCGTCATGAAGGATCTAAACTGCGTCAGGAGACGCAGGTCATAGCGCTGGGGGAAGAGTTGGACGAAGCAGAACGCAGGGCCGCAACCGCCCCTGTCCATATCCACCAGATCCGCACTGCGCTTCTGCAGCAGTACAAGGGACTCATCTACGACGAGGACCTGAAAGGGTACGACCAGCAGGGTTACGAACAGCGGTTCCTCTCCCGTGCGTTGACGGCGGCTGCTGTACGCGAAGTGACCGGCTGCGATCACGAGGCCGCTGGCGCCTCCGTCATCGATGGCGAAGATGATCAAGGCATCGACGGCGTAGCAGTCACCGAGGGCACACAGGAGGTCTGGCTGGTTCAAGCCAAGTGGAGCGACGAGGGTAAGGGCAAGCTCGACACCAATGCGGCCCACAAACTCATCGCTGGTCTCCGCCTCATCGAGCAGCGAAGTTTCGACCGCTTCAACGACCGCCTGGAGCCAATCGCCGCTCGTGTCAACGCAGCGATGCACGACGCCCGGCTAAAGGTGACTCTGGTGATCGCTGTCATGGGTGTCGGGACCCTCAGCAAGGAAGCCGCCAACGTTCTCGAGGACGCTCGGAACGAGTTCAACGGCCTCGGGCCGGTTCTTGAGCACCGCGTAGTCCACGCCGCGGACCTCCTCCGACAGATCCGTGACGATCTCGCGCCCAAGCCTGTACGGGTGACCGTTCGGATGACGAACTGGCTCCGGCGGAACACTCCACTCACCGCTTACCAGGGCACGGTTCCGGCCAGCAATGTGGCCGAGTGGTACCAGGCACATGAAAGCCGATTGTACGAGCAGAACTTGCGCCAGTCCCTCGGTACTACGCGAGTCAATTCCGGAATGCTGAGCACTCTGATGAATGAGCCGGAGAACTTCTGGCTCTTCAACAACGGGGTGACGGTACTGTGCGATCAGCTCGAAGAGGAGTGGCCAGGACGCCGCCGGCCGGACGAGCCCGTACACTTGCATGCCTCGGGAGTCAGCGTCGTGAACGGCGCACAAACCGTCGCGGCGGCACATCGCGCGATGGAGGCGTCCCACCAAGCGGTAGAGGACGCCGAGGTCACGGTCAAGGTGATCGTTGTCGACAAGAACGTGCCGGACCTCGCGCGGCGCATCACCGAGACGACCAATACTCAGAACCACGTAGAGCAGCGCGACTTCATCGCCTTGGACGAGGTACAGGCGATGATCCGCGAAGACTTCATGCTGTCGCTTCAGAAATCCTACGTGTTCAAGCGTGGTGAGCCCGACCCAGCACCGGACGAGGGCTGTTCGGTCGTGCACGCCGCCATTGCCCTGGCTTGTGCGCATCGCAACACCGAGCTCGCCGTACGTGCAAAGCGGGACACGGACCTCCTCTGGGAACGCGGCAGCAGAGGCGCCTATCCCCGCCTCTTCGGAGAGCGCCCCAGCGCCTTCCAGATCTGGCGCTCGGTACTGGTGCACCGCGCCGTGGGTACTGCTCTCAACGAAGAACGCAAGCGGTTCCAGAAGCGCGCCGCCGACGTGAGTCAGCGGGGCGACCTACTCATCACCCATCTGGTCTTTCAGCTTCTCGATCAGGATCGCATCGACGATCCGGAATTCGACTGGAACGCGGCACTGCAGGGGGTGTCTGCACTCACCAGTCGGGTCCTGTCCTGGTTGATCCACCACATCGACGCCGAGTACGGACCCACCTCCTTCCTGAGTGGGACACTGACTGACGCCGGACGCTGCAAGCGGCTTGCGGAGCTGGTGCTGCGCGACGCCGAACGTGAGGGAGTCATCCCCGACCTGCCGGCGATCTACAAGGCCACCAAGGAGAGCAAGCGCAGGCCACGTCGACCCAACGCCGTGCCGACCCTCGTGGACAACGGAAGAATCAAGAACGGCACGCCTGTCCGGCTACGTTTGTGGAACAAGCCCGAGATCGAGGCACTTACCCCTTGGCTCGCGGAGGACCCGCGACGCGGTGAAGCAACCTGGGTGAACGACCGGACACGGTGCCTCGTATGGGCGGTCGACGGGAAGGCGTATTCGCCGACCCGCCTGGTCCTCAACCTGTACGAACTCGCCGGCTGGCAGGAGGCGCCCGTGGCCGTGCAAGGACCAGCACGGTGGACGCTCGACGGTACTGACACTCTTTCTGATCTTGCACGAGCACTGCACGATGAGGAGACCGAACAGGAGTGAGCACGCACGTGCCGTGGCGCGAGCTGCGGCATGGCAGTTCGCTTGGTGACACCGACAAGGGTGAACTCGCGTGAAACCGGCCGAATACTCGGTGTGGCGCAATACGCGCCGCCTGCGGCCTTCTTGGCCCTCGGCTAGGGCCTGTTTTAGAAGGCGTCGAAGGTGTGCCTTGTTGGCCGCCCGGGGAAGCTCCGGGCGGCCAACCAGAGGATGAGGTCGCGGGCGATCG